>NZ_JBATVM010000211.1:0-3530 GCF_049671765.1 Psychrilyobacter sp. | reverse complement strand
AAAAATTTCAATATATTTTTATAGTGGTTCTTTCCACTGTACACCTTAATCGATTGTTTAAAACAAAGTTTTAAACGACAATTGAGTTTTTAATTTACACTTTCTTTCTCTATTTAATTGCTAATGTGCTATTGTTTGTCTCGCTTAAGGTCGCGTTTGCTCTCCCTTGCGGACAAGAAGAAGTATACCGTGTTTACAAGTTTTCGTCAAGAGTTTTTTTGTTTTTTTATAAAATCGAACTAAAAATCTAAGTGCCGTCTCGTTTCACTATATTTTTACTGGTCCACAGACGACGAAACACATAAGTTATTACAATAAAAAAAATTATCATCATAACAATAAAGAATCAATTTCAATTTTTTTCATTATTTATAAAAATTTGAAAAATCAACCAAAACATCATCTTTAACTTTGAAAAATCTGTCTTCTTTGATTTTTTTATAAAATTTTAATCAGGCATTTGAACTTCGGCCTTTAAAATTGAAAAACCTTGTCTCGGATTTTTCAATAATTCTATCATTAATATTTTTAATTATATCAAAGGTTAAACTGTAATAAAAATAAGTAGAAATCGTATGACAACAACAATTCTTTTTAAACTCCTCCACGCATTTTAAATTCTATTTCCTCTTTCTTTAAAGATTTATAGTTATAAAAATAAAATTAAAAACAATACCTCGATTTAAAATCAATTATCTTTTCATACTATATATATATAGTAAACAAAACTAATCGCGATTAAAAAATATTAAAAAAAATAAAAAAGTGTTGACAAGCTGTAGAAAATGTTATAAATTAATACTGAGTAAAACAATCGAATACAAATCGGACGAAGGTATGTGGAGAGTCTCTAGAAAAATAGAGCACCGAAGAAGTAAAACTTTCAGGTATTCACTCATGAGTGAATAAGTACACCTACTGGACGAACCTCTGGAGAGACTTTTAAATAAGTCACCGAAGGAGCAAACCTAACTTTAGGCGAATCTCTCAGGTAAAAGGACAGTGGAAATATTAAAAAAATTTGAAATATTTATTTTTTTATTTTAACCAATTCTTAATTCAGAGGTCATACAATTGTATGACCTCTTTTGATGTTTTTACTTTTTTTACTAAACTTAAATATTATAAAATCTACAAAATTATGATTCCTCAGTTGACTCTAGAAGGGTTCCATTTTTTTAACTAGCTTTTATAAATTTACAAAAACTAAATAATAAAACTATTATAGAAATGAAGCAAAAATTTATTGGACTTAAATATTCTTTAATAATGTCAAAATTCAATAGATTATAATTTAACTATGCTTGTATCAGACTTCTTGATTCTTTCTTTGCTTTGATATTAACAAATATTGTTGAGATTATTAAACCTCCAACTATTCCACCAATCATTGCAAAAAACATAGCTAGTGCAACAGTTGTAGCTGAATTAAATGCAAATGGAGTAAGTAACCCAGGAATTGGAGATGCTGTACCAGGTGCGTCAGCTACTATTTTAAAGTATGCTGCTGATAAACCTGCAAGTGCTCCACCAGTGAAGCTAGAGGTAAATATAGGCACTGGATTAGCTGTAACTATATCAGCTTGTGTAAGTGGTTCTAACATCATTGAGATAGTCTTACTTTTGTTTCCTAATTTAAGTCTATAAAATGTTATCCCATTTGCGAAACAACCACCAAAACAAGCAACGCATGCTATTCCCATTGGTAATCCTGTCAAACCTAAAATAGCTGTAAGAGCCATAGAACTAAGAGGCGATGTACAAATTACTTTAATAAGCCCTCCTAAAAGAAGTCCCATAAGTATCGGAGATTGATTTGAAGCATTTAGTATCATTTCTCCTAGTTGATTTAGAGTAATAGTAACAAGAGGTGATACAACTTCTGCAATAAATCTTCCTAGAGGAGCTAAAATAACTACACCGACAATAACGTCTACTCCTTCAGGCAAACATTTCTCTATAATCGGAACGAGGAATGAAAGGGTATATCCTACAATAAATCCTTCTAATATACCCGTTCCAGAAAGTGCGAGACCAGTAGCGATAGCAAATACAGGATTAATACCAAGAGCCAACATAACCAAACTTCCTGATGCTACACCTCCCATACCGCCAACAATGTTACCTACATTACCTAAAAAAGCAATACCTAGCATATTTCCTGAAATAAATTTGTGTAAAGCTTCGACTAAAAAAGTAGCTACTGCAGCATTTGCTAGACCACTCATTGCTTTTTGACCATTTGGTGCTTTAAGACTGAACGCTGAAAAACACGATAGCGCCAATAATAGTAGTGCCATTCCTTTTAACATTTCCATTGTATAAATTCCCCCTTTTAAAACTTTGCACGATATTTGTGAAATTAATAACTCTCTCTCAGAAAATAAAGATTCAAAATAAAATATTCCTTATTAAATCTTAGTTTTAAAGAAACATGTTTTTTTTAAATGTGAATCTTATAATTTATAACCTTTTAAGCTAAAATTGTCAACAAAAATTAGCTTTTTTTTAAGAAAAAATTAACTTTACCAAAAAACAAAGTGTATCCAAAACAACTTTTTTGTTTTATTTCAATACTTTATTCATTGTTTTTATTTAAAAATAATAAAAATAAAAAAATCTATAACAATTATGATACCGAAATGTTTAAGTCGCTTATTAGATAAGGGGATAAAAAAAATCATTAAAACATAATACGTGTCTATATTCAAAACAAAAAGTGAAAAAAAAAACTTTAGTGGTTGACTTTTTTTTAGAAAAGGAGTATAACTAAATTGGAAATAGACAAGACGCTGGTGTGCTTACCGATATTAAAATCGAGTTTCAATATTTAAATTATTGTAGGTGGGTTCGATTCCCTCATAATTCCATCAAAATAACATTATTATAACTAAAATATATAAAAATTAAAAAGTATCTATATTTATTGCATACTTTTTATTTTTTTGTGAAATCTTGTGAAAAAATGTGAAAAAGAGAATAATTATTCTTATATCTAGGAGGTAAAATGAAGTTTAAAATAATAAGTAATAATCCTTTGGTTAATCTAAAATATAAGGATTTTCACCCTATGGATTATCTTGAAGGTGCTACCTTTTTAGAAGTTATGGAACACACAAGATCAAAAGTTCATAACAATTATGAGATTTTAACTCATCCATTAACAGGAAGTGTAAAACCTGGAGAAACACCTTTTAAATCAATAATAATATCTGAAGAAGCCACTCAACTAAATTTTGAGTCTTTAAAACTTATCGAGGATGCTATAATAACTACCAAAAAATTCATTTTACAAAGAAAATGGACAGATAAAATTATAGGTGACTTTCAATTAATCGACTGCGATATCATTAGTAGTGGTATCGAAAGTATAAATCAAAATAATTAATTTAAAATATATATTAGGAGGATACAATGTCAAAAATATACGACCTTATAGTAGTAGGAGCAGGACCAGCAGGATTATCTGCAGCTTTATATGCAGGAAGATCAAAATTATCTACATTAGTATTGGAAAAAAGTAAAACAGG
>NZ_JBATVM010000210.1:0-15362 GCF_049671765.1 Psychrilyobacter sp. | reverse complement strand
TATTGCTGCTGTTGTTGTTGTCTTTCCATGGTCTACATGACCTATTGTTCCGATATTTACATGTGGTTTACTTCTGTCAAATTGCTCTTTTGCCATTGTTAAAGCCTCCTAAAAATTTAATTTATTTATTTAAATTACCCTGAGGCGTCTAGAGTTTCCAGACGCTCAGCTGTTATAGTCATTAATAATAATATTAACTCAAGTATGTCACTCTATTTTGTAAAAAAAGAAATATTAGTTTCTTTCTTCCACGATTGTCTTTTGAACAGCTGCAGGAACTGGTAAGTATTTCTTGAATTCCATTGCATAGTTTGCTCTTCCTTGAGACTTAGATCTTAAGTCAGTTGAATAACCAAACATTTCTGATAATGGTGCTTCAGCTTCAATGATTCTAGCTCCAGCTCTTTCAGTCATTCCAAGAACAACTCCTCTTCTAGAAGAAACGTCACCAATTAAGTCTCCCATGTACTCTTCAGGAGTAGTGATTTCAACTTTGAAGATAGGCTCAAGTATAACTGGGTTACACTCTCTAGCGGCTTTCTTCATTGCCATTGATCCTGCAATTTTAAATGCCATCTCGTTTGAGTCAACATCATGGTAAGAACCATCATATAACACAACTCTAACATCTTCCATTGCGTATCCAGCGATAACTCCGCCTTCAAGTGCTTCTCTACAACCTTTTTCTACTGCTGGGATATATTCTCTAGGAACTGATCCACCAGAAGTTTTATTTTCAAATATGAATCCTTCACCTGGATTAGGATATACTCTAATCTTAACGTGTCCATATTGTCCTCTTCCACCTGATTGCTTAGCATATTTCATGTCAGTATCAGTTTCAGTTGTGATAGTTTCTCTGTAAGCAACTTGTGGTTTACCTACGTTAGATTCTACATTAAATTCTCTCTTCATTCTATCAACTAAGATATCTAAGTGAAGTTCACCCATTCCAGAGATGATAGTTTGTCCAGTTTCTTGATCTGTTTTAACTTGGAAAGTAGGATCTTCTTCAGCAAGTTTGCTTAAAGCGATACCCATTTTTTCTTGGTCAGCCTTTGTTTTAGGCTCAACAGCTACTGAGATAACTGGCTCAGGGAATACCATTCTTTCTAAAACAATAGGTTGATCCATATCACATAGAGTGTCACCAGTAGTAGTATCTTTAAGACCTACCGCTGCGGCGATATCTCCACAATATACCATTTCTATTTCTTCTCTTTTGTTTGCGTGCATTTGTAGGATTCTTCCTATTCTTTCTTTTTTACCTTTTACAGAGTTTAATACATAAGAACCTTTTGCTAAACATCCAGAATATACTCTGAAGAAAGATAATCTTCCTACGAATGGGTCAGTCATTATTTTAAATGCTAACGCAGCAAACGGTTGTTCGTCTCCAGGTAATCTTTCCAATTCAATACTTTCATCTTTCATATCAGTACCTTTAACTCCTCCAACATCCATTGGTGAAGGCATGATATCAACGATTAAGTCTAATAATGGTTGAACTCCTTTATTTTTAAATGCAGTACCACACGTTACAGGAACGATTAGGTTTGCAATAGTAGCCGTTCTTAATCCAGCTATTAATTCAGCAACTGTGATTTCTTCTCCACCAAAGAATTTTTCCATTAAGATATCATCTGTCTCAACGATAGATTCAATCATGAATTCTCTTGCAGCTTTTGCTTCTTCTAATAAAGATTCTCTAATCTCAACAACTTCCATATCTTGACCATCTTTAGTATCTAAAGGCCATTTTACTTCTTTCATTGTGATTAAGTTAATAATTCCTTCAAAGTTCTCTTCTGCACCAATTGGTAATTGTACAGGAACTGGGTTAGAACCTAATTTTTCTCTGATGTCACTTACACACATCTTGAAGTCTGCACCAGTTCTGTCCATCTTGTTAAAGAAAGCCATTCTAGGTACATTATACTTGTCAGCTTGTCTCCAAACTGTTTCAGATTGTGGTTGTACTCCATCAACTGCAGAAAAAACTGCAACTGTTCCATCTAATACTCTTAATGATCTTTCTACTTCTACAGTAAAGTCCACATGTCCAGGTGTATCGATGATGTTTACTCTATGATTTCTCCAGAAACAAGTTGTTGCTGCTGAAGTGATTGTGATTCCTCTTTCTTGCTCTTGCTCCATCCAGTCCATAGTAGCTGCACCGTCATGTACCTCTCCAATTTGATGAGTTACACCAGTGTAAAGTAAGATTCTCTCTGTTGTAGTTGTCTTACCAGCGTCGATATGAGCCATGATTCCAATATTTCTAGTTTGATCTAAAGAAATTTCTCTAGCCATTTTGGTATTCCTCCTCGAACGTTTATACGTATATATATGAAAAACTAAGTTAAAATCAACTTAGTTCTTACCATTTGTAATGTGCGAAAGCTCTGTTTGCTTCTGCCATTTTATAAGTATCTTCTTTTTTCTTCATAGTTGCACCTTCAGTGTTAGCTGCTGCGATTAATTCGTTAGCTAATCTTTCAACCATAGTATATTCTTTTCTGTTTCTAGTGTAAGTTGTTAACCATCTTAAAGCTAATGCTTGTTGTCTAACAGGTCTTACTTCTACTGGTACTTGATAAGTAGCTCCACCAATTCTTCTTGATTTAACTTCTAATGCAGGTTTGATGTTCTCGATTGCTTTCTTGAAAGTTTCGTATCCCTCTTCACCTGATTTTTCCTTTATTAAATCCATAGCTCCATAAAAAATAGACTCTGCTAAAGATTTCTTTCCATCTAACATGATAGAATTTATAAATTTAGTTACAACTTTATCTCCATATCTTGAATCAGCTAAAACGTCTCTTTTAACTGCTGCTCTTCTTCTTGACATATTTTTTGCACCTCCTAATAGTTTAAATTATTATCCTTTTTTTACTCCGTATTTAGATCTTGATTGCTTTCTATCTGCTACTCCTGCAGTATCTAAAGCTCCTCTAATTACTTTATATCTTACCCCTGGTAAGTCTTTTGTTCTTCCACCTTTTAAAAGAACAATTGAATGCTCTTGTAAGTTATGTCCGATTCCTGGAATATAAGCAGTAACTTCGATTCCATTAGTTAATCTTACTCTGGCTACCTTTCTTAAAGCTGAGTTTGGTTTCTTTGGTGTAGAAGTATAAACTCTTACACACACTCCTCTTTTTTGTGGGTTTCCTTTTAATGCTGGTGATGTTTTAGAAGACTCTAAAGTCTTTCTTCCTTTTCTTATTAATTGGTTAATAGTAGGCATCTTTACCCTCCTTTTCTTTTTTTTCTCATTATCTAAAATAATTTGAAAATTAATTTTTTTCACAACTAGATAAGTATATCAGACTTTTCAAACTACGTCAATACTTTTTCGATATAATTCTAACAAAAATAGGGCTAGAATTACGAACCACCAGGCAGTGTGGTCTTTATTAAATAAGAGCTAGGATGAATATCCCAGCTCTTAAAAAATATTTTATTTAATTTTAATAATTTTTCTATTAGAATCATAGTTTACTACGATAGCCTCTATTTTACTTTTTTTAATTAATAATCTACAAAATTCTATAATAATTTCATAATAAATCCATTTATTAATTTTAAAGAAAAAAGACTCGAAAAAGATCTGGAAAATCAAAATATTTTCCTAAAAAACTCCACTATTTCATCCCTGAATCCCCAGCTAAGAAAGATAGTCATCTTATTTAAAGCTAAAAGTGTTCCCATTATAACAAGAATTACTCCACTCAATTTTTCTGAAAATAAAAAATTCTTCTTTATAAAATCTAATTTATTGCTTTTATCCATAAATAGTGCAAAAATCAGAAATGGTAATCCCAATCCAAAAGTATAGATCCATATATATAGCATTCCCATCCATACGGTATCAGTACCTGCCAAATACGACATTACTGTAAACAAAACAGGACCCATACAAGGTGTCCATCCAAATCCAAAGGCAAATCCAAATAGGTAAGACGTCCCTATATTTTTTCGAATGAAACCAAAATTCATCCTCTTTTCAGAGTATAACTTAGTTATTTTGAAAACTCCTATCATATGCATACCCATAATTATAATAATTCCACCAAAAACCATATTTAATATGTTATTTCCAATAAGTTTACTAGCAAGATTAGTAAAATTAAAAAGTAATATTTGCAAGGCTGTAAAAGCTGTTCCAAATCCCAGTATAAAAAACATTGTATGAAGAATAACTTTAAATTTTTGCTTACCACCAGGTTCTTCTCCTAATACTATCCCACTTATATATGAAAGGTAACTAGGCACCAAAGGAATTATACAAGGAGCTAAAAAAGTCCCCATCCCTGCAAGAAATACTATTAATATATTTATCTCCATATTCAACTCCTTCTACTGTCTATTTACTTTTGACGCAGAGATACACAAAAGTTTAAATTAGAGCTCCACTGAAATTTTCTCTGTGTAGTTTTCTTTTTTCTTAGTGTATCTCTGTGACATTTTTTTATTCATTGATGAAGATTAGTATTTATTGAAAATTAATTTTTTAACGCTTCTAAATCCTCTACCTTTAACTGGCTCCAATCTTGTGCTCCGTGTATCCTTTCTAAAATTATTCCATTTTCATCTACTAGGTACGTTGTAGGTACTACCCTTATTAAAAATTTTCTAGATAAAGTTTGTCCTTTATCAAAATAGTGAGGAAAATCCATAGGATTATCTATAAAAAATTTATCTACTGCACTACCATTGTCATCTATCATTATAGATACTACATTTACCTTATCTTTATTTTTATTATAAAATTTGTTTAATAGAGGTTTTTCTACCTTACATGGAGGACACCAGCTAGCACCAAAGTTATATACGGTAATCTTATCAAAATATTTTTCAGAAGTTCCCTCTAGCCCTCCCTTTGTATTGTACAAGTTCATAATAGGAAATTTATTTCCTTTTTCTAACCCTTCTTTTGTACCAAAAGATAAAACACTAACCAATAATAACAATATAAATATTATTTTTTTCATTGATTTCCTCCCCCTTTCTTACAAGTTAAACAGATTCTTAAAGCTCTTTTAGAGTCTCTAACTCCTCATTAATCTCTTCCCATTCGTCCATCTTTAACATTATTTTTTCGTCCATTTGATCTAATTTCCCCTGTAGTTCCATCAATTTATCTATCTCATTTTTTATTCCAGCTTCATTATGTAATTCCTCTATCTCAACCTTTTTTTCTTCTAGTTTTTCAATTTCTTTTTCTACCTCTACAAATTTTCTTTCTAGACTGGATGTCCTATTTTTTCTTCTTTTTTGTTCCTCATAGTCTGTGTTAATTTCCTTTTCTTTTTTAGGTTCATTTGATTTTTTCATATATTCCTCATAGTTTCCATCAAATACATCACTACCTGTAGGAGTTATTTCATATATTTTATTTACCACACTCTCCAAAAAATGTCTATCATGAGATACAACAACCAAAGTACCATCATAGTCTTCCAACGATTCCTCTAATACTTCCCTTGCATATATATCCAAATGATTTGTAGGTTCATCCATTATAAGTAAGTTAGGTTTGTTTAAGATTAACTTCATTAATGCTATTCTGGATTTTTCTCCACCACTGAGGTCATCTATACTCTTAAATATTTCATCTTCTGAAAATAAAAATCCCCCTGCAAGTGATCTAGCTTGTTCTTCTGATAATGGATAATTATACATCAATTCTTCTAAGATATTTTGTTTTCCATCTAAACCAGTATGATTTTGGTCATAGTATCCAATATCTAATTTTTCTCCTAATTCTACTTTTCCAGAAGTTTGCTTTTCTAAATCATTTATTATTCTAAGTATAGTAGATTTCCCAACACCATTAGGACCCATTATCCCTATCTTGTCTCCACGATATATATTTAAATTCACATTTCTAAAGATCTCTTTTTCTCCGAAAGCTTTAGATAAATTAGTTATTTTTACTACCTTGTCAGTAGAAACTCTCTCCACTTCAAACTTTAATTTCATATTTCTCATATGCACAATGGGATCTCCCATCTTCTCCATGCGATTTAGGAGTTTTCTCCTACCCAGTGCCTGTTTAGTCTTTATACCACCCATATATTTAGTAATGTAGTCTTCCATTTTTTTTATCTTATCCTGTTCCTTTTCAAATCTTTTTACTGCCCCTGTAAGGTATGCTTCTTTTTGAATAGTATATTCAGTAAAATTTCCCTTATATAAGTTAATAGTTTTATTCTCTATTTCAAATACTCTATTGATTACATTATCTAAAAAATACCTATCATGAGATATCAAAATAAAAGCTTTATTATATGAATTTAAATACCTTTCCAACCACTCAATAGCATTTAAATCCAAATGGTTTGTTGGCTCATCTAATATCAACAATTCTGGTTCTTCTAATAATATTTTCCCCAAAGCTACCCTAGATTGCTGACCTCCACTAAGATCATCAACTTTTTGTTTCCATAAATGCTCAGGAAAATTTAAACCATTCAAAATCTGTTTTACTTTATACTCTATTACATATCCTTCACCCTGTTCATATCTAGTGTTTAGTATTGCTAGTTTTTCCATTATATTGTCAAAATTTTCCATATCTGTAGCTAATCTTTCATTTAATAGTTGAATTTTTTTGTAGTCTTCTTTCAGGTGCGAATATATACTCATTAACTCATCAAATACAGTGTTTTCTAAATCCAAATCAAAGTTTTGAGATAAATAACCAATTCTTAGGTTTCCTTTTTTTCCGATCTTTCCCATTTGTTTAGTTTCAAAACTTTCATCATGGGTTTCCATTTCCATTAGGATTTTTATTAGAGTTGTTTTTCCAGCCCCATTAGGTCCTACCAATCCTATTTTATCCTTTTCATCTATCGCAAAATTTATATTTCTTAATAAAGTTTCTCCTGTAAACTGTTTCCATAAATCTGTAACACTAAGTATCATAGTTCTCCTTCTCCCTTACCATCTTTAAGTATTTATATTTTATTCCATTATATCATATAAATTTAGGATTCTATTATTTTTACAACTATGTTATACTTTCTTTATGTTTCAAATAAAGAATAGGAGATAGTATTATGAATATAAGAGATTTTATTACTAAAGAAATTACATATGAAGAAGCCATTGAGCTTACTAAAGTGAATGGTAGCAAGATGATGGAGTTATTCACTGTAGCCAATGAAATAAGAGAAAAATATTGTGGAAATAAGATTCACACCTGTACAATTTCCAACGCAAAATCTGGAAGATGTGAAGAAGACTGTAAATTTTGTGCTCAATCAGCTCACTATAATACCAATATCACAAGTTACGAATTAAAGGACAAAGAAACTCTTTTAGATGAATATAATAGAGCCGAAAAATTAGGTAGCTCAAAGTTTGGAGTGGTTACCTCTGGTAGAAGTATCAATAAAGGAACCAGTGAATATAGCAACATAACAGAATTTTTGAAAATAGCCAAAGCTTCTGATAACGATGTAGAACTATGTTGTTCTATAGGATTATTATCTAAAGAAGAATTAACGGAATTAAAAGAAGCTGGAATAACTAGGTTTCATAGTAACTTACAAACATCTATTAAATCATATAATAAAATAGTCGCTACAACTCACGGAATAGAAAATAGATTAAAAACTATAAAAGCTGCTAAAGAAATAGGATTAGCTGTATGTAGCGGTGGAATAATAGGTATGGGTGAATCTTGGGAAGACAGAATTGATATGGCTTACACATTAAAAGAATTAGGCGTAGATGGAATTCCTATTAATATTTTGAACCCTATTCCTGGAACTCCTCATGGGGATCGAGAACACCTAGCTATGGATGAGATCTTAAAAACTATTGCTATCTACAGAATAATTTTTAAAGATAAGGTTATAAAAATAGGAGCAGGAAGAGAAGGTATTTTAAAGGACTTTATGGGAATGGCATTTATGTCTGGTGCTAATGGAATGTTAGTAGGTGGATACCTTACTGTGAGAGGCAGAAGTACTAAAGAAGACTTTACATTTATCGAAAATGTTAAAAAAATGTGGAAATAAAAAGATAATATAATATTGATTTAAATAAGTACAATTTAAAATTATCATAGTTTTCTAGAAAAGAAAATGGGAATTCATTATTTATGAATCCCCATTTTTTTGTACTTTTAACAACCAAATCATTCTATTTTTATAACATTTCTTTACTTTTATTAAAAAATATAGTAATATTTTAATATATTTTTAGTTTAATATTAACTTTTTAGGAGGAAATAATATGAGAAAAGCATTATTAGGATTAACTTTATTAACAACTGGTATAGTTGCCAGTGCCGAGCATTATTCTCAAGATGTGAATAAGAATGATAACTTATTTTTCAACTTTAAAATTATGCAAGGTTTAGATCAAAAAAATCCAGGTGGACAAAAAAATGACACTTATTTAGAGTTAGAGTTTGGTGGAAGAAAAGGAGTTATGGACCTCTATGGTTATGTAGATTTAAAGAATATATTTGGCTCTACAAATAATGATTCCTATGGTGGAGATAACTTCTTTGCAGAAATCAAACCTAGATTTTCAATTGATGGAATAACTGGAAAAGACTTATCTATAGGACCTTTCAAAGAATGGTATATCTCTACTTGGATTAAAGCAGGAGATAATGGATTATGGCATAATGGTATTGGTTTAGGTACCGATGTAGAAGTACCTTGGTTTGGTAAGACTGGACTAAACTTATTATCTACATATAAAAGAGAAGATTTTGGCTCTAATGGAGAAGGTCACTGGGATGGTTATTCACTACAATGGAATTGGTTTAAACCATTGCACTTCTTTGAAAATGGATCATTTGTATCTTACCAAGGTTACATCACATACGATTTCGGTGCTGATAAAGTAGCAGAAAAAGATGGAAGAACTAAAGATTCATTACAATGGTATAACGGAATTTATTGGCATAACAATGACTGGGCAATTGGTTACGGTTTAAAAGTATTCAACAATATGGCCAACTTTAAAGATGGTGATGCTCCATTCGGTTCCACAGAAGACACTAGCGGAATTGGACACTACTTTGATATCGGGTATAAATTCTAAAGATTATAATTAATATAAGTATAGTAAAAGGGTGATTCTGTGAATCACCCTTTTACTCACTTTATCTAAATATTATATTCATTATTGCTACTTGGATTAAATAGACTATATGTTTAATTCTATATGTCATTCCCTTTCTGTCTCCCCCAACTTCAACTAATTTTTCTTTAATAATCTCAGTAGATTCTGCATCTCTCAACTTTTTAAAATCATCTATAGCTACTTTATAGACATTCCCCTGTTCTGTGGTTAATACCAAGTTTTTTTCATCCTTTGTAAAGGCTACAGCCTCATATTGATTTATCCTAAAATCCCATTTTAACGGATGATAATATACTTCTCCGTCAAAAAAATTAGTATTTTTCTTATTTCTTTTAAACATATAGATTCCTTTATAGGTGTTAAAAACCATAGTCATCTCATCCATTGATACATCTGAACCAGTTGCAGCATCCATATAATTACCTAATCTAGAGCCGCCTAAAAATTTAAACTCTCCTATATAGTCTGCTATATTAACTCTTCTCGTATCGACGTTTTTATCCATCAAACGATACATAATTGTTTTTCCATATTCTTTATTTAAGATATATACACTTTTATCTGCATAAAATATGGCTTCATTGTTTAATTCTTCTCCCATTGGGAATCTAAACGTTATCTTATCTATATCATTTTTTTCAACTTTTTCCTGACCTAACTTAGGCTCTTTAAATCTATATAAAACAAAATCTCTCCTGATAAGGTTATCTCCAGTATCTGCAACTATTAAGTTTCCGTTTTTATCCTTGGCTATATCTCCCCAGTCTAGATTGGTTACCCCGTCTAAAAAGATCTCATGATGGTCTCTTATTCCATCACTGTCAAATCTAAATCCATGGATACTTGTTCTAGGAGTTTCACCATAATCTACAGAATCTCCATGGGTCCAATAATAATCTTTTTTATCACCTGATAAAATTATACCTGAGGATTCCTCTATTCCCATATCCAACATATTAACTATAGCTTTCGGTCCATTTACCCTATTGTATAAGACCTCTTTTCTCACTTGTCTATATTGATAAATCAAAAATAATAATACCATTCCAAGAAATATTAAAATAATTTTTCTAAATATATGTCTATTTTTTTTCCTTAACATATCAGTCCCCTCCGACAGTAATTTTTTTCATTATAACTCAGATATCAGACTTGTGCAAAGTTCTTTAATAAAAATTTATATAACAAAAAAGCGATAAGACCAAAACCTTATCGCTTAATTTCAATTAATTATAAAACTTCAATGTTTGAAGCTTGAGGACCTTTTGCACCTTCAGTTATTTCGAAAGTTACTTCTTCCCCTTCTTTTAAAGTTTTGAATCCTTCTTTGTTGATTTGAGAGAAATGTGCGAAATAATCGTTCCCATCTTCACCTTGAATAAATCCAAATCCTTTTTCTTCGTTGAACCATTTAACTGTACCTTTTAACATGTTGTACCTCCGTGTATTTTTTTCAGATAGAATCCTAGAATCCCATTAAACACTAACACACTTTGGTTGTATTAATGAAAGTTCTGCTTTAAGCCATCTGTTTCTTCAATCAAGTATATTCTATTTATAACCTTTTGTCAACATTATCTATGCCCATATTTACCTACGTTTTTATTTTTTATTTTTAAAAATCACCTTATTTTTTTCGTATAAATTAAGTGCTCAATTCCATTATAATTTTTCTTCTCACTGAATAAAAAATTAAAGTTACAAAACATCTTTTTAGAAATATCATTCTCCTCCAAAATATAAGCTACAATCAGTTTTACATCTTTTCTTTCGATTTTCAGCTCCTCAATAGATCTTTCTACAAATGTTTTGCCCAACCCTTTCCCTCTATTTACTCTATCTAAATATATGCTTATTATAGATATTTCTCCATCTATCTCATATCTTATCTGTCCAACAACTTCCCCACTTAGGTTTTTTATAACATATATGATGTGATACGGTGATTTTAGCCAAAACTCATACCATTTTTTATGCTTTTCAAATTCCTCTTTTTCTGAATTAGGAGAATATTTTTTCACAAATTCCCTATGGAGTAGATTATATATTCCGACGATGTCGTCTTTTTTAGCCTTATTTATAATATATTTTTGTTCCACTTTTTTACTCCTCAAAATCTTTTTTATCATTTGATAAGATTTCCAATGTCTTTCCTATAAAAGATTATACCATATTTTTTATTAACTTATAATTTTCCATTTATCTTCAAAGTCTCAAAATCAATATTTTTTACTTTTTTAAAATGAACGTTTAGATCAAAAACAAAACATTAAAAAAAATTAATTACATTTTTTAATTAAAAAAATATTAAATTTTAGAAAACTTTATTAGATTAAAATTAAAAAAAACCTAGTAAAATAATATAATGGTTTTTATACAATAAAATATTGATAAACATTTCACTTTTAAAAAACAATAGTTCATATTTTTGTTACAAACTTAATATATATGCTGAAAATTGACACAACTTGAGAAAATAGTTACAATTATATCAATTAAATAATTATAAAAAGGAGTAAAATAATGAAAATGAAAAAAGAATCTCTTGTTTTAGGATTAGCTCTATTTGCAATGTTTTTTGGAGCCGGAAATTTAATTTTTCCACCCAGTATTGGAGCTAGTGTTGGAGATAGATGGTATATAGCTGTACTTGGATTTTTTACAACAGGTATAGGACTACCTTTATTAGGAATAATGGCATTTAATAAGATTGGTAGTTTAAATAAATTTGCAGAAAAAATTTCTCCTAAATTCAATAAAATCTATTGTAGTTTATTGATTTTATCATTAGGACCATTACTTGCGATTCCAAGAACTGGTGCTACAACTTTTGAAATGGGAATTGCTCCTAATTTTCCAACTATAAGTCCTGTTATAGTTTCTATTATTTATTTTTCAATAACTTTAATCATGGTAATAAATCCTTCAAAAATAATAGATAACATAGGAAAAATTTTAACTCCTATCATTCTTTTGATGTTAACACTTATTATCACAAAAGGTATATTTTTTAAAATTGGTATTCCTATCAAAATTGAATTAATAGAAAATGCTTTTAGTTTTGGATTTTTAGAAGGTTATCAAACAATGGATGCTTTAGCTTCTGTCCTAATGGGAGCCGTAATTATGAGTGGTCTAAAAGCAAAAGGTTTTACAGATAGAAAAGTTCAAAAAACTTTGATTATAAGAGCAGGTATTATTGCATCTATTGGATTAGCCATGGTATATGGAGGATTATTATATTTAGGTGCTACTTCTAGCTCTGTAGTAAGTGGATTAGAAAAAACAGATTTAACAATGTATATTGCTGACGCTACATTAGGTCAAATTGGAAATACAATTCTAGGTATTTGTGTTTCTGCAGCTTGTTTAACTACTTCTATCGGGCTTGTAACTATTGTTGGTGAATATTTTTCTAAGATAACAAAATTTAGTTATAAAACGATAGTTATTCTAACTTGTATCTTTTCAGGTGCAATGTCTGTAATTGGTGTAGGAGCTATTATCAAGATTTCCGTCCCTATCCTTGTTATTTTATATCCAATTACAATAGTTTTAATTATGTTAAATTTATTTGAAGTAAAAAATTCAATCATTTATAAAGCTAGTATCACTATCGCAATCACAACAAGTATTATAGAAATAGGGTATAACACATTAGGTATTCACGCTTTTGGATATATTTATAACTTAATTCCATTTGCAAAAGATGGATTTATTTGGTTCCTTCCAATAATTTTGATTACACCTATTGCAACTATATTAGAAAATTTGAGAAAAAAAAGAAAATCAACTTTACTATATGCAAATAGCAAAGGTTAAACGCTACTAAAAGAAAAAGATTAGGAGAAGTAAGCTCTCCTAATCTTTTTTACCTCATTATAACTTTATCTATACTACATTATTATTTGAAAATATTTTACTAGCCTATCCCCTTCAATAGTATTAATGATTTTTTCGTATTGAAATTCAAATTTAAGTTTTTCCATAACCCTTATTGAATTAGAGTTATCCCTAGAAGTGGAGCTATTAAAGTATTCAATAAAACACTTAGAATAGTTATATCTTTTATCACGCTTTGCTTCTTAAAAAAATTAAATACTTTTTTCTTTTTTACCACTATCACTTTTCTCTTCCCTTTTTCTAACTTTTAAAAACATTTCTAAAATTCCAGAAATAATAAATGATAGCATATTCAGAAATATCAAAGTATTAAATCCATATTTTGTATAAATAATGATTCCTAATACAGGGGCGATAACAGCAACAAAAAATTTTCCAGTTGTAAACAATGAGTTAGCTTTTTCAATTGAATTTTTAGGAGCTACTTGAGAAAAAATAGCTGTATTCGATGAATTAAAAAATGGAATATCAAAAATAATGTTTTTACAACCGCAATCACCTGTACTTTAATAGACATAACATTAATTTCAGCAGGAACATTAGGTCTTGGCAATATTATTAATGGTAGTAAAGTTCTCTTGCTTTCCTCTACTATTTTTGGAATTTTATTTCTTAGTTATTATGGTATTTTTTCTATTCTAAAAGCTATCAAAGGTATTGAATCACTTCTAGTTCATGGTGATTCAAAAGCGATCCTACGAAAAAAACTATTGTTACTGTTTTAGCTCTTAGTTTATTAAATCCTCACGTTTACTTGGATACAGTTATTTCAATTGGAAGTATAGGATCTCAGTTCCCTTTAAACCAAAGAATATATTTTATAAACGGAACTTATCTTGCATCTTTTGTATGGTTTTTTGGCTTAGCTTATGGAGCAAGAATTCTTATTCCTATTTTTTAAAAAGAATTACATGGAAAATTTTAGATATCTTGATAGGTCTTACAATCCTTACCATAGCAAGCAAATTAATTACGTTTATATTTGAAAATAATCTTATATAAAGTAAAGAGCTAGAAAATTATAATTTCTAGCTCTTTTATAATTACTTTATTATCATTAATTCTTTAGTTGTATTATTTAAGATCTCATAGCCACCTTTTTTTACCACTACATCATCTTCTATTCTTACTCCTCCAAATCCATCTATATAGATACCTGGCTCAATAGTAATAACCATATTTTCTTGTAAAATAAAGTCTTCAGATTTCCCAGATAAATTTGGTAATTCATGAATTTCTAGTCCTACTCCATGTCCCAATCCATGACCAAAGTTTTCACCATAACCCTTAGAAGTTATGTGATCTCTTGCAATCTTATCTAATTCTCTAGTACTCGTCCCTACTTTTATTGCATCTATTGCTTTTAACTGTGCTTCTAAAACTGTATTATAAATATCTAGATGTTTCTCACTAGGTCGATCTCCATAATAAATGGTTCTTGTCATGTCAGAAGCATACCCCTTATAAAAACATCCAAAATCAAATTTTACAAACCCATCTCTGTCTATTTTTTTTTCACTAGCTACACCATGTGGCATAGCAGATCTATAGTTAGAAGCAATTATTGTATCAAACGATGGTCCCTCAGCTCCTAATTTTTTCATCTCATACTCTAATTCTGTTTTTATATCATTTTCTACTGCTCCTTCTTTTATCAAAGGAAGTATACTTGCAAAAGCTTTATCAGCTATCTCTGCAGCTTTTTTTATGTTTTCAATCTCTGCCTCTGTCTTTACCATTCTAATTCTTGTGAAGTTGTCTCCTAAAGAGATAAATTTTATATCTTTAAATTTTTCCACATATCCATTGTAGGCAGATAATGTTACGTTTCTGTCTTCTATTCCTAATTTTACTATTTTTTCATCTTTTAAAATTTCAGAAATCTTATTTTCTGCCGGTCTTTCAATTAAAATCACTTCAAATCCGTTTGGAATTACTTCCTCGTTAGCTTGAGCTACATATCTAAAATCAACAAAAAAATACTTTCCTTTTTTAGTTGCTAGAGCTATTCCAGTTGTTCCTGTGAACCCTGTAAAATATCTCAAATTTACTAGATCTGTTATCAATATACCATCTAAATTTTTATCTTCTATTAATTTTATCAACTTCATCATTTCCCCCCATTTATTTTGTTCTTGATTATAAGAATACTCTAAAATTAAATTTTTTTCAAGGTTTTGTATTTTATTACTAATTTATATAGTTCCTTCTAAAAAATCAATGTGATATTATATCCAAATAATCATAATTTAGATTTTAAAATTTCATCTAAAATTTTTATATTTTATAGAGTATAGTAATAGTCTCTTATCTTTATACCTTATAAGTATAACTATTTAAATATC
>NZ_JBATVM010000209.1:0-2708 GCF_049671765.1 Psychrilyobacter sp. | reverse complement strand
GTTTAGGAGGAAATGAAATGAAAAAAGAAACAATAAAATTTTATAGTATAGAACCTTTTTTCTCAAAAGAAAAATCAGGTATTAAAAATAATACAGTTAGGTTTACAGACCATGGTGAAAGATTTAAGGCATTAAAAAAATTTGATCTAAAAAAAGAAATATTTGTGGAAATAATCAATCCAAATACGTTTGAATGTTTTACTAGGCAAATAAAAGATGTATCAATTTATGAAAATATTTTTATAATAACTTGGAGGCAATAATGAAAAAAGAAAAATTAAGACCAAATCATAAAGAAATTATAGCTATGAGTTTAGCAGATCTAAACTTTATTTTAAAAAGTGAATATGTGCTGACAAATAGACAGGTTAAACAAATCAAATCAGAGATTAAGAGAAAAAGAGGAATAACAGGGCATAAGGTGATTGTCTAATGGCTAAAGTAATTTTATTTAAAAATAATAAAGGAGGAGTTGGAAAATCATTACTATGTTTCTGGACAGCTCATATCCTTTCTACATTATCAAAATCAAATGATAAGAAAAATAAAGTATTAATCCTCACATCTGATTCACAGAATAATATCATGCAGATGGCAGGAACTAAATCAGGCTATGGTGATGGACTACAAGGATATATTGATGGTAGAGGTTCAGACCTAATAAAATTAAGAGAGGGTTTATTCTATGTGCCTCTTACAAGTACTGGGGTAAAGAGAACTTTTGAAACTAGATTCCTGGATGTAATAGAGATCTTTAAAGCTCAATATGATTACATCTTAATAGATGGATCACCAGTATTGAAATTAGATAACATCTTTCTAGAAGTGAGCGACAAAGTAGTTATACCAACTTTTTTGGATAATGTAACTACTAAGGGAATGGTAAATCTTATTGGAGAGGTAGGAGTGGACAAGGTAGCTATGATTGTTCCTAACAGAGTTGGTAGAAGTAAGATGGAGCAAGAACACCTAAATAAATTAAAAAAGAGTTTAGAAGGTGTAGGAGCAGTTATCACTGATCCAATTTATCAAACTTCAAAAATTATGCAGCTTACAGAAAAATCAAAAACAATTATGGAAACTAAGAGCAAACAATACAATGATATAAAGCAAATTTTTGCAAAGATCGTAAAGGGGGTGATGTAATTGGATGTATTTGGAGAACTTCAAAAAGCAGTAAAAAAAGAAATATATGTTTCGCAATTTGATTTCGGAAGTTGCGAAATTGAAAAAGAAGATATTGAGTTTATAAAAAGTAGTGAGCAGAAATTAAGAAAAAGGTTTATGGGAATCTCTGACTCTCTCTATGATATATGTATAACTATCAATCAGATCTCTTTAAAATTTAAAAAGTCTGGTGATTTCATGAAGTGGTATGAAGCTAATGGATTAACTAAAGATAATATTTCTGAATTTAATAAAAGATTTATCTTGTTTCAGGAATTTAGTGATAAAAAAGATTTTATTGCATCACTCTCTAACCACTCAGTTAGAATTTTGACTCATAAAGATGTTACAGCAGATGCCAGAGAAAAGATAATTGATGGGGGAATAAAAAAAGCTGAAACTATAAAAGAGTTATTAGCTCCTGTAAAGGATCAGATAGCAATTGAATTTGAAAAGAAAACTACAAGTTATGTAAATTATAAAAAATTAGAGAAGATGAAAACTAGGATTACAAAAGTAGAAGATGGGAATGAATTAAATTCTTTAAAGGCTGATGTAGATGCACTAGAAATCTATTTGAAAGATATGAAACAAGCTGTTAAGGATAAGGAAAAAGAGTGGGAACATAAAAATAATTTGAAGTTGGTAAAGGGGTAGTATTAAATACAGTATTGATAAAATGGAGGTAGGAGCATGGCGGAGCTATTAACTGTGAAAGAAGTTGAAAGAATATGTAAAGTTAAGCAGGGGAGAGCATACAGACTGATGAAAGAAATAAATGACGAAATGAAAGAAAAGGGGTTTATAGTTATAAATGGAAGGGTTAATTCAACTTATTTATATGAAAGATTGGGATTAGGTGGTAGTAATGCCTAGTATTAAAGATAAAAACGGGAAATGGCTATCCCGTTTTTATTTTACAAATTACCAAGGAACAAAAATGCAGAAATTTAAAAGAGGGTTTAAAACAAAGAGAGAAGCACTTGAATTTGAAAGGGAGTTTTTAGCAAGTTCAAAATTTGAAATAACCATGAGTTTTGGAAGTTTATGTGATTTATATTTTGATGATCTTTCCCATAGATTGAGAGAAAACACAATGATTACTAAAAAATATATTATCAAAGAAAAAATACTCCCATATTTTGGAGAAATAGAAGTCGGGAAAATAACTCCTATATTGATTAGGAAGTGGCAAAATAAATTAATGTCTAAAATAAATGAAAAATCTAATAAGGTGTACAGCCAGACTTATATTAAAACAATAAACAATAATTTAGTAGCAATATTAAATTATGCAGTTAAATATCATTCATTACAGGAAAATCCATGCCATAAGGCTGGAAGTATAGGAAAAAAACAAGCTGGAGAAATGAGTGTGTGGACTGTAGAAGAGTTTGAAAAATTTATAAAAGAATTAGAGCATAAGCCAATTTCATTTATAGGGTTTTATATATTATTTTGGACTGGGATAAGAATTGGTGAATTATTAGCCCTCACTGTAGGAGATATTAATTTAGACACTAAAATGATAAAAGTAAATA
>NZ_JBATVM010000208.1:0-11429 GCF_049671765.1 Psychrilyobacter sp. | reverse complement strand
TCTTTGGCTTCTAACCATTTTTCTTGAAATTTTTCATCTTTAATTAATGTTGCTATAGATGCCAGAGTCTGGAGGTGTAGTTTATTTAATTTAGGACTACTAACAAATAAAAATACAGCTTTTATTTCAGGGTGTTTTTCACTGAATTTAATACCGTCTCTACATCTAAATACAGCCATATGAAAAGTATCTATATCATCTATAACAATATGTGGAATAGCTGTGAACCCAGATATAGCAGTTGTTATTTCATTCTCTCTTTCAAAGAAGAGATTTTCTAGCTCTAGATGATTTTTACCTAAGATAGTAGAAAATTTTTCAGCTTCTAATATAATCAATTCCTCTAAACTAGTGATTTTTTTTAGATCTACAACGGGAGCTTCCATAACTATTTTATCAAATTCTGTAAGTTTTACATCATCTCTTTGATGAATAATATCTCGGAGTTCACTTTCTAGATTATGACCTAATTTAAGATTATCAGTAATTCTTATTAAAAGATGTAATAACGCATATTCTTTACTAGCATTTTTCTTTCCATATGTAAAATAAATAATTAAACTTATAAGAATAAGACCTATACTAGATTCTATAGCGGATATTCCCAGTCGAGAAATAAAATATAAAAATAAAAATATGGTAAATATTTGAATCCATGGGTATAGAGGAGCCCTAAAGGAAGGTCTATAATTTGATAGATTACTCTCTCTAATGATGATTACCGATAGATTGGTGAGAACATACGTCATTAATATAACGGCGGATGCTGTTTTAACTAAGATTTCTAATGGTAATAATAAGGAACTAACTATTAGTAGACCTGTGGATATAATTGCCACTGTAGGAGTTTTAAATCTTTTATTTACTCGACCTACAAAACTGGGGAATAATTTATCTCGACTCAGTGCCAAGGGATATCTAGAGGCTGCCATAATCCCTGCATTTGCTGTAGAGAGAAAAGCTAAAAGAGATGCTATAGTTAGGACTATATATCCTGGCTTTCCAGCTAATATTTGGGCAGCATCAGCAATAGGAGTTAATGAATTAGCAAGAACATTTCCTGGTAAAATACCTATAGTAACAAATAATGTAGCTGCATAAACTACAGTTATAACCACAATTGAGGAAATCATTCCTTTAGGGATATTAACTTTAGGATTTTTGACCTCTTCTGAGATAGAAGCAACTTTTAAAAGCCCACCAAAGGATACAAAAATAAAAGCAGCTGTAGATACAATAACTCCTGCACCTAGAGTTGCAAATGGTCCACTACTAGTAACTAATTTAAACTTATTATCCACTAAATTGTATATTTGAATAAAAGGAGTAAAGAAATCAATATTGATATGAAACATTCCAACAGCTATAAAGAGTCCCATTAATAATAGTAAACCTACAACTAAGACAATCTCAAAGGTACTAGCAATCTCTACTCCTATAATATTTAAAAATAAAAAGGCAGAGGTAACAATAGCTGATATAATAACCAAAGTCTGATGATCGAGGTTATTTCCATAGATAACTCCTCCAATAAGACCCGCTATACCAAAGATTGCAAAAGCAGTTTTTAGACAGATCGCAAACCAGCTAAGGACCCCAGAGATAGTCCCTATGAGTGGACCCAAAGTTCTTACAATAAAAAAGTAATCTCCGCCGGCTTTTGGCATGGCAGTGGTAAGTTCAATAATAGATAGTATACCTGTAAAAGCAATTAATCCACCTAATATATAACCTAAAATCATTATTGGTCCTGCCTTACTAAAGGCTATCCCAGGTAATATAAATATTCCTGAACTTATCATAGCTCCAGATGAAATACTAAATACATCCATGTATCCAAGTTCTTTTTTTAGTTCCATAATACCACCTTGTCTTTATTTTAATAGCCTAAATATACTTCATTTAATGCTATTGTAAACGAAGTTATTGCTAAATTAGATTGATAATTATAAAGTTTTTTAGATAGAAGAAAATACAGTAAAGTTAACATAGAAAAAATAACAAACTTATGATTGAAATTTCGTTTGTCTTTACAGCAATGTGGATATAAACTGTTTTTTAACGTTAATAGATCCACTGAGAGCAAATGAGAAAGTATACTAAGAGACTTCTTGGTTTACTAGTGGAGAAGCCTATTAGAACGCTATTAGGGCTTAAGATATTCTAATTATCCATGGCCACTCCACAAGATTACTCCGACAATATCTTTTAAACTTATCTTCAGATCATTGACGACTAACTTTCCTGTAAAAAAATTATATTTTATTTTACCATATATTATTTTTAAATTATGATCTTTAATATAGTATATTTTATAAATTTTTTCTTTCTTTAATCCATATTTAGATATCTTTTTTTGACTCCACAAATAATTTAAATAATTTGTATAGAGTAACCCCTTAATTTTTAAGGATTCTTCATAGAGATCTATAAGGGTTTTAACATCTATATTTTTATAACAATTTACATCATCGTTTTTATGAGTTTGAATATCATAAGCTGATTCTAAAATTTGAAGCTGAGAGGAAGTATAAAATTTTGTAGGTAAGAGGTTACTTTTTTGATTATTACATTTTTTACAGAGAAGAACAGCATTATACTTGTCATTTGATTTTAAACCATATCCTAAAGATAATGGCATATGATGATCAATTTGTAGATTTTTTTTACTTCCACAATTAAAACAGCAATGTTTAAATAGATGTTTTATCCATTGGGAGTCCGCATATGTAAAGTTTGAATCTATAATTTTATGTCTTTCATATCGTTTACCTTTGATTTTAAATATTTTATTGATCTTTTTTTCAGTAAAACTAAAGGGAATCTTATTTTTAAAATCCCCTTTGATTATTCTGTATGCAATCTCTTCTTTTTTTTTAATAAGTTCATCTATCCCATAAGGCTCTCCTCCTTATCTGCAAAATTTTTATTTTATTAGTGTATCGTGTTCCTTATATAAATTTATATCCATTTTTTCTTAACCATTTACGGGAAAATTTTGGATTTTCTATATATACACCTATATATTCCCAATATTCCTTAGAATGGTTGGGATGTTTTAGGTGTCCTAATTCATGTATTACCAAATATTCAATAATATTTAGTGGAACTTTTACAAGATTAAGGTTAAATGTAATAGTACCGCTAGAATAGCAAATTCCCCAGGCAGATTTCAATGGTTTAATTTTTATTTTTTTTGGGTAAAGCTCCATAAGTTTGGTATATTTTTCAAGATAGACTTCTAAAATCCTTTTTATTTGTTGTTGATACCACTCATTTAAGAGTAAATCAACTTCTTTAGAGTCGTTGAAAATCATAATTTGTTCCACTATTTTTATTGGAGTTTCAGATTTTTCTACTTTTACTGAGTAGAGTTCACCGAGGTAATAGACTCCTAAATTATTAGATATAGAAGAATAATTTTTTAATTTTTCCTCTATCCAGATAGATTTTTCTTCTATTAGTTTTAGTCCGTAAGAATAAGCAACCCTCATAGGAATACTTAAAATAATCTCCATAGATGGTTTTACCTGAAGGGAGATATTTTTCTTCTTTTTTTTAATTATGGTTACTTCACGCTCTATATTTTCAATGATCACTTTATATTTTTTCATCATCTTTTTGCTATAAGTAAGAATAAAGGATATTTCTTCTTCTTCTTTTCTATGATAAAAATATTTTCAACGACTTTTATTTCTTTAAATCCTACACCTTTAAAAATTTTCTTTAAAAGTTCATTTGAGAACCCCAAGGCATAAATCCCATCTAATGAATCATGAAATGAACCATCTTCTTTCATTAAATCAGCAATGGCTATGATTCCACCAAGGTTCAAAGAGTCATATAGTTTTTTTGCGAGTTTGTTTATATCTTCGATGTGGTGCATAACCATAGAACTCATAATAAGATCAAAGGTTTCAGTAATTTCGTATATGCCTTTAAGTTCTGTGGTTAAATTTTTATGGTTTTTCCCTTTTTCTTTTAAAACATCAAGCATATTAGGAGCTAAATCTATACCATGAACTGTTTTGACTTCTTTTATTAATGGAAAAATTAATAGTCCAGTACCACATCCAAAGTCTAGTATACTCATATTTTTATCTAATTTTATATTATTTTTTATTGATTTGGCAATCGTATTACTACGTTCTATTTTAGAGTTTGTATCCCAATTTTTTGCACGTTCGTTAAAATCATTCATGTTTATTCCTCCTTTTGTCTTTTCTAATATAATTATACAATAAAAAAGCCATAAACAAAATATCTGTTTATGGCTTTAAATTTAAAAAATTTAAATATTATGAAGTTTTTAATTCAACATCTGCTTGTTCTTGGCTTCTTTCTTCAGCTCTTATACCATCCCAAAGTTTAAAATCCCCTTCAATTCCGATTTCGTTAGGATTGAAATCCCAGTTATCTTGTGTTCCTTTTTTCATTCTGGCTTTATAATCTTTTAAACATAATATAGCTGGTTTATGCATAATTAAAATCCCTACTATATTAACCCATGCCATCATACCTACACCAATGTCTCCAAGTGTCCAAGCCATACCACCAGTAATAATTGTACCTATGAATGTAAAAGTTAAAAAGATTATAGTAAGTACTTTTCTTATATTTTTACTAGAAGAAGAGTTCCCTAAAAGATAAATAGCAGCAGAATCTCCGTTCCAGAAATAAGCTAATATTGTTGTAAATGCAAAGAACATAATAGCTATTGCTACAATGTAAGCTCCGTAACCAATACCTGCATCTAATGCGATAGTAGTATTAAGAGGTCCAATTGTAGAGGCAGTCATATCGGTAGATGCTCCAAAAGCTGAGTATATCTCTTTTCCACTAGGAGCAAAAACTTTATATGCACCAGTAATGATAATCATCAATGCAGTTGCTGTACATACAAATATAGAATCAATATAGATAGAGAAAGCTTGAATCAATCCCTGTTTAGCAGGATGTGATGTATCAGCAGCAGCAGCAGATGCTGGACCAGTACCTTGACCAGCTTCATTAGAATAAATTCCTCTCTTAACTCCCCACATGACAGCGGTACCTACGATACCAGCAAAAGCTTGCTCTTGACCAAATGCAGATCTAACTATTAATGATAAAGATGGAATAATATCACTAGCATTTAAAATAAGAACTATAACTGCTATTATAATATAAGCTATAGCCATAAATGGAACTACAATACTAGCAAATTTTGCGATTCTTTTAGCTCCTCCAAAGACAATAACAGCTAGTACCGCTACAATTATTGCACCAGTAATCCATTTAGGAAGACCAGTAGCAGTATGCATAGAACTTGCAATTACATTAGATTGAACAGAAGGCATAAGTAAAGACATTCCTGTTACAGTTACAATAGCAAATAAGTTTCCATACCAAGCTTTACCACCTAATAAACCTTTTTTAAAATAATATGCCGGACCTCCTCTATAAGTCCCTTCAAACTCTTCTTTATATAGCTGTCCTAGTGTAGACTCAACATATGATGAGGCTGCTCCTAAAACTGATATTACCCATAGCCAGAATATAGAACCAGGTCCTCCTAAAGAAATAGCTGTAGCAACTCCAGCTATGTTTCCTGTTCCTACCCTCCCAGAAACTGACATGCACATAGCTTCAAAACCACTGATTGAGTCTTTCGATCTTTCACCTGGTTTAACATCTTTTCCAAATAATAACCTTAACATTTCTTTAACCATAGAAATTTGAGATACTTTAATTTTTAGTGTGAAAAAAAGTCCCGCTCCTAGACAAAGATAGACAAGTAGTGGTGACCAAATAATACCGTTTAACTGATTAATGAAATTTTCCATAAAATACCTCCGTTTAAATACAATATAAATAATTGAAATTCGATCTGAATAATTGGAACAATAGTTTTTATTATCGGTAACAGTTAAATGATAGCACCCTATAAATAAGATGTCAAACCTAAAAAGAAACACTTTATTTGTTTTTAGGACATGTAGTAGTGAAATCTTTTGAAATTAAGTTATTTTTTTCACTTGAAGATAGGTGTAAATATCTATACTTTAGTATTTATATTTAAGATATATTTTATGAAAAAAAAGAATCCCTACTAATAAGTAAGGATTCTTTTTTTAATGGATATATATATATTATTTATATATATAAGTATATAAATAATACTAGCCTAAAAAATAAAAATATAAGTGAAATAAATTTTTATTTATAAGAATTAAAATTTATTTTTATAAAGTGAAAAAAATCACTATATTTTAAAATTATTTGATTTTTTTATCTTTGTCAAAAAAACAAAGTTTAATTATTTTCTAGGTGTTTTTTAACTAATAATTCACTGTTTTTTAGAATTTCATCGATCTCTAAATCTTTAGGATATAGAGGAGGAAGAAAAGTCAGGTTGACATTTGTGGATCTTGGGAATTTACTTCCAATAGGCATAGCTTTATAAGCTCCATCTATAACAAATGGTTGAACTGGGATATTTAAAGTTTTACTTAATATCGCAAAGGCTTTTTTAAATTCTGCCATTTGTCCATCTCTACTTCTAGCTCCTTCTGGGAATATAACCAAGTTTTTTCCATGTCTAAGAACCATAGCAGCGGTTTGTAAAGTTTCGCTTAAATTATTATCTACATCTAAAAGAATTATATTTCCATGGTTAGCACCCCATTTTTTAAATGAACCTTTAAAATGCTTAGAAACAGCTAAATAGTAAGTGTTTTCTAAATTTTTCTTGTCCATAGCAGTATTGAGTATAAAACCATCTAAGAAACTTTGATGATTTCCAATGAAAATTGCTGGTTGATTTGTAATGTTTTCTAGACCATTTTTACTTATTTTAATATACCCTTTAAAAAATGGAGTTAGTATATACTTTGCAAACTTTAATGCCATACTAGATTTAGGAATAAAGACATCTATATCTTTATTAAGTATTTTAGACCAATCATTTCCTTTTTCTGTAATATTCACTCCTTTGTCATGTAAAAAATTAGATAAGTCAAATAAAGTAGGGTATTGAGAAAGTTCTTCTTCCATAATAATAACATTAAATGTATTACCAACAAATGATAATAATTCTACAAAGTCTAACGAGTCCATACCTAGGTCTAATTCAAAATGATCTTTTGGTGTAGAAGAAACTCCTTTTAAATTCTCTATGAATTTTTTTAGTATTAAGTATTCTTCTGTAGTTGGTTCTACTGTTTTTTCTATAACTCTTTTTTTCTCTATCAATAGGTCTTTCAATTTAAATCTTCTAAGTTTTCCTAACCTTGTTTTAGGTAGTTCTTCCTGTACAATTTTGAAGTCTAATATTTTTCTATAATTAGGGGCTTCGATATTATATGGATCTATAACATTCCATTTGATAGCTTCATTTATATTTTTTATTCCTTCTTGTTCAATGACTGTAAAATTAGGATAAACAATTGCAACTAAATGATTTTTATACTCAGTAACGGCTAATTCAGAAATCAAATTGGTTTTTTTCATAATAGTATCTTCTATATCTTGTGGGTTGATATTTTTACCATTAGGGAGGACAATCATCTCTTTTTTTCTACCAATAATATAAAGATAACTATCTTTAATTTCTCCTAAATCTCCAGTATGGAACCAACCATCTTTATCGATTACCTCTGCGGTAGCTTCTGGTTTATTATAATATCCCTTCATTACGTTTTTTCCACGGGCAATGATTTCGCCATCATCAGCTATTTTTAATTCAATTCCTGGAAGTGCTCCACCACAAGATCCGGGTCTTATATCATCATATCTATTGAATGTAAGAATTGGAGATGTCTCTGTAAGACCATATCCCTCTAACATTCTAAATCCTAGAGTATTAAAATCTTTTACTATTTGTGGATCTATTTTAGCACCTCCGGAAACCATAATATGCATTTCTCCACCAAACCCATCTTGAACTTTTTTAAATATTCTTCTACCAAGCTCTATATTATTTGTTTTAGCAACAATTTTAAATAATATTCTAGGAATAAAACTTGTGTTTATTTTTTCCATTATCCCCTTATGGAACATCTCCCATAGTCTAGGAACTCCTATAAATAATGTAATCTTATATTTCTGTAACGCCTCTTTGATGGCAGCAGAGGAGAGGTCATCCAAGATAATAATTGTACACCCAACTTTTATAGGAAGGATCAGATTTCCCATAAGTGGAAGGACATGGTGCATGGGTAAAAGTGCCAAAATTCTATCAACTTTACGGAATAAGCCAACTTTAGCAATATTGTCTATATTAGAAAGAAGGTTAGCCATAGTAAGCATAACTCCCTTAGGGTTACCAGTAGTACCAGATGTATAAAGGAGTAAGACAGTTCTGTCTCCTACAGGAGCTTCAATATAATTTTTTCTTCCAATATAATCTTTTGGTACTTTAACTTCATCTAAGTTAATAATTGGAATATCTATTCTAGATATTTTTAGTGCTTCTTTTGTGACTTCTAAGTTTTTACTACTAGTATATAGATATTTAGGTTTTGCATCGGTTAAAAAATATGCGATTTCAGTAGCACTACTTCCAGCATCTACATTGATAGAAATCCCCTTTTTTTCCCAAATAGAAAATACAGCATATGCAATTTCGGGTCGATTTTCTAAGAATACTAAGACCTTATCCTCTGGATGTTCTAATTTTAACATATCTGAATAATATAAAATTCTTCTAACCAATTCTTTATACGTAATTTCAATCCCTTTGTATATTAGGGCTGGTTTGTCCCTTGAAATAATAAATTTCATGATATTCCTCCTAATTTTTTTATAAACATTTTAACCTATTATACTATATTTATTGATGTAAAACAAACATCCACAAGGAAAAATTAAGAATAAATTTGTTATTTTATTTTTCTAAAATTTTATATATAATTAAATGTAAAATTTTTAATTAATTTAATAGGAAATTATATGGAAAGAAAGTATAGTCTATTATTAAAATAAAATGATTCATAAGGGAGGTAAACCATGTATACGCAAGAAAATGATAGTCAATTAGTTAATGTAGAACATATCTTGCCAGAAAACTTAACAATTTTGCCAATGCTAACAAGACCAATATTTCCAAACATTATGATTCCTATAACTTTTTCAGGAGAAGTTTTTTTAAAAACTATCAAGAAGGTAGAGGAAACTGAAAATAAATTATTAGGTTTAGTTTTTGTAAAAGAATTAAATCAATTTGATATTTTTAAATCAGAATTGCATGAAGTTGGAACAGTGGTGAAAATACACAAAATAACACCTCTTTCTGCCAATACGATTCAGATAATAGTCCAAGGATTAAATAGATTTGAGTTATTAAAAGTGATTAAAAAAGAGCCTAATATAATCTGGAATGTTAAATATGATAAAGGAGAGGAAGGACCTCCAAATGATGAAATACGTGCTTATATGCTGGCGATAATGACATCTTTAAAGGAAATTTTTAAGGTTAACCCAATTTTACAGGAAGAATTAAAATTACTCATGACTCAAGTTAATTATGAAAAACCAGGTGTACTAATGGACCTTATTACATCTATGTTGAAAACTGAAAATAAAAATTTACAAGAAGTTTTGGAAGAATGGGATCTAGCCAAAAGAAGTAGATTAATTTTAACCATGTTAAAAAAAGAACTAGAAATATCGCATCTTCAAGAAAAATTACAAAAACAAATTGAAGAAAAAGTGAGCAAACAACAAAAAGAATATTTTTTAAGAGAACAATTAAAATTGATAAAAAAAGAATTAGGACTAGAAAAAGATGATAAAGAGAGTGAAGTTGAAAAGATATTACAAATATTAGAAGGGAAAACTCTAAGTAAGGAAGCATTAAAAACCGTAGAAGAACAAATAGAGAAATTAAAATTATTAGATAGTCATTCACCAGAGCACAATGTAGTCAGATCATATCTTTTAGCTATAGCGGAGTTACCATGGGGGATCTATTCAAAAGATAGCTTGGATATAAACAAATCTAGAAAAAAACTAGATGAAGATCATTATGGATTACAAGAAGTTAAAAATAATATATTAGAATTTATTAGTACAATTATGAAAACTGGAACTGTAAGTGGAGCAATCCTTTGTTTAGTAGGACCTCCAGGAGTAGGGAAAACTTCTATTGGAAAATCAATTGCAAATGCATTAAATCGTGAATTTTTTAGGTTTTCTGTAGGTGGAATGAAAGATGAGGCAGAGATAAAAGGTCATAGAAGAACTTATATAGGTGCTATGCCAGGAAAAATATTACAGGCTATAAAAAAAGTTGGTACAGCAAATCCAATAATAATGCTAGATGAGATAGATAAAATAGGAACCAGTTATCAAGGTGATCCAGCATCAGCTCTTTTAGAAGTCCTAGATCCAGAACAAAATATCGAATTTTTAGATCATTATTTAGATGTTAGATTTGATTTATCTAAAATTTTATTTATAACTACTGCTAATCAGTTAGATACCATCCCTAGGCCACTTTTGGATAGGATGGAAATAATTCAACTACCAGGTTATATATTAGAGGAAAAAGAAGAAATAGCAAAAAAATATTTGATTCCACATCAAATGTTAGAACATGGGTTAACAAAAAAAGAAATATCAATATCAGCGTCAACATTGAGAGAAATCATTGATAAGTATGCCAGGGAAGCAGGGGTAAGAGGGCTAGAAAAAAATATTAAAAAGATTATGAGAAAAGCTACTTTAAAAATTGCTGAGGGAGAAGATAAAAAAATAAGTGTAAACAAAAAAAATATGGAAGAATTTTTAGGTAAACCAATTTTTACGACTGAAGAACTATATAATAAAAATATACCTGGAGTTACACTAGGATTAGCTTGGACATCTATGGGAGGAGTTACTCTATATATAGAGGCAAGTGTTATAGGTCATCAAGGTGGATTTAAGCAAACAGGTCAATTAGGAGATGTCATGAAGGAATCTTCAATAATTGCTTATTCATATGTTAAATCTTTGATGTGCAAAGAAGATTGTGATAAAGATAAAAAAGATTTCTTTGATAAACATAGTATTCACCTTCATGTACCTGAAGGTGCTACTCCAAAAGATGGACCATCGGCTGGAGTTACTATGGCACTAGCTCTATATTCACTAGCTAAAAATAAACCAATCAAAAATAATATAGCTATGACTGGAGAAATTACTCTAACTGGTAAAGTATTACCTATTGGAGGAATAAGAGAAAAAACAATAGCAGCAAGGAGAGTAGGCATAGATACTTTATTAGTTCCAAAAGATAATAAAACTGATTTTGAAAGATTACCTGATTATATAAAAGAAGGAATAACAGTGCATTATGCTGATTATTTTGAAGATATATTAAAAGTGGTATTTTAAAAGATTAGTATAATAGAGATCGTATTAATTTTAGGGATTTGTTCCTAGTTTATACGATCTTTATATGTAAT
>NZ_JBATVM010000207.1:0-1662 GCF_049671765.1 Psychrilyobacter sp. | reverse complement strand
AGATTACACAGATTTTCTGAAGCTTTAAATTAAATTCACGGTAGTTATATTCTTCCCCTCTCTCTCTCTTGGAGCCCATGTTTTGTGATTATTAAAATTGATGATAGACAATCATTAATTTTAAATTCAAACCCTGGTAGGGAGAAATATACTTTTTTCATTTTTTGCTCTATGAAAAAAGGTGTTTATTTGCCTGTGAAGGTGTGTTGAAAGGGCTAACCCCTGTAATTTTACCTTGGATTTCTTAAAATCGGAATAAGAATCTCTCTTTAGGTCAGTAAAATCAAGGGTTAAAAAGGGGGTAGGTAGCTGGATAATCAAAATATCGAGTAAGAGATGCAATGAGTCCTTTAGAGGGTTTATTATGTCTCTTAGAAGGTGATTTTTTAGGGTAAATTTATAGAGTATAGCAATAGTTAAATTTTTTTTTTTACTGACTATAAAAATGAAGTTTCTTAAAATTCAGTTAAAAATAAATTGTGTTTATTTCTATACTATAATATAATTAAAATAGAAAATTCTATAAAATGACCATAGATATAGAAAAATTAAGGTATGTTAGTATAGTTTTGATAATGATATTAATATAAAAAAATAATTAAATTTTAAGAGCTGATTTCGATATTTAAAAAGTACATAAAATATTATGATGTATATTTTTAATAAATTATTGGAAAGCTAAAAAATAGGAGGGGAAAGATGAGGTTTGAAGTTGAGTTGATGCTAGATAGCACTTCTATTAACAAAGATTATAGAAGATGTATAGTTAGTGTTATTAAGCAGTGTTTATCAGAAGAAGATTTTGATGAAATATATAAGGAAAGAAAATTAAGATCATTTACATTTTCACCATTTATAAAGACTGATAGTTTTTCTAAGGATAAAATTATTCTTAAAGAGAAAAAAATAAAATTATTTTTTAGTACTGATAGTATGACTGATGGTTGGATTTTAATAAATGCATTTAGAAATAATATGAAAAAAGAACTTAATTTTGGGAAAGGTAAAGTTATTATTGAAAAGGTTGGGACTTTAGTTGAAAAAGAAATTGAGGATGATATTATTTTATTTAAAACAATGTCACCAATATGCATACGTGAACAATTAGATCAAACAAAATCATGGTATCACGATTTAGATGAAAAGGGGATTGAGATATTAAAGGAAAATATTAAACATCAATTAAAATATGAATTCCCAAAATCATTGTTAGAAGAGGTAAAGATAAAACCACTTAAAATTAAAAGAACTATAATAACCAACTATGAGATTCAATACCCTGTAACACTTGGGACTTTGGTAATTAGTGGGGATAAAAAAATTCTTGAAAAATTATATAAGTCGGGATTAGGTAGTAAAACAAGTCTTGGGCTAGGGATGTTAGAAGTAGTTCAATAGTTAAAAAAATGGGGGGGAGAATATGAAAGAAGGTATAGAGCATGAAATATATGATACGAGAATAGAATTAGGAGACTGGAGGAGTTCAGCTTCTGTATTGGGTCTTATAAGGTATTTTAGGTTTTTAAAAAATGATTTAGGTAAAAGCAATATTAAGTTTAATTTTGATCTAATAGATGATAAAGTAACTGATTACATTGAGTACCATTCTAGTGAAATTACTAGAGAGAGATATTTGTTGTTTGCAGAGCAAGTCTTTAAAGA
>NZ_JBATVM010000206.1:0-2692 GCF_049671765.1 Psychrilyobacter sp. | reverse complement strand
CTCCAGAAGGGAAATCATGGAAGAAGAGTAATGGAGGAGGGCAAACTTTGAGAAAAACCTCTTCTCTCATGCATAGTATAGCTAGTGGTTATGGGGACAATTTTGCGATGGTTGGTACAAATAAAATTTATGCTAGGATACATCAAAATGGAGGAGTTATTAAACCGAAAAGAGGTAAATACCTGACTATTCCTATTGCTCCAGGTGCCAAAAAGAGATCTGCAAGAGAATTTGATGATTTATTTAGCCTTAGAATAGATAGTGGTTTATATTTAGTAAGAAATAAAGGAAAAGATGAGATAGAATTTATGTATAAGCTTGTAAAATCAGTAGTAATTCCGAAAAGATCATATATAGGTATTAATAGAAAGATGATTGAGAGATATGAAAAGTGGGTATTAAAATATATAAAATAGTTGACATTTACTATAAATAACGTATAATAGAGATATACAACATTAATGTTGTATATCTCTATTATTGGGAATTAATTATAACAAAATAAGAAACTTTAGGTGATGTTTATGTACGAGATTGAACTTAGTAGTAAGGCAGAAAAAGCACTTGAAAAATTAGAAAAAGAAGCTGAGATATTGGCTGTTATTTATGACAGAATAGATTTGCTTGAAAGTGGTGATTTTGGTTTACTCGATATTAAACGATTAAATAGAAGTAAAAAATCTGAAAAAATCTTTGAGGTTAGAATAAAATCTCCAAAATCATATAGGATTTTTTATTGTAAATACAAAGAAAAAGAAAATAATAAAATAGATTTACTAGATATTAAAGAAAAAAAAGTGAGAAAGTTTTCTGAAGAATATTTTAAAACTTTAGATAAAGTAGCTAAAAATATGAAAAATCTTTGTTTGATTTTATTAGGCAAAAATTAAGAAAATAAATAGATGAAATTTATTTAATATAAAACAAAAGAAAAGGTTCCTGAAAAAATAAGAACTTGTGTTTAATTTTATTTTGAAAGGTGGGGGATGAAGGATGAAAAATTGGAAAGCATTAAAAAAAGAGCGATTGGAAAAAAATGAAGATTTAAGAAAAGAGTATGAATTAGTAAAGGCAAGAACTATGATTATAAAAGAATTATACAATTATAGAAAACAAAATTCATTAACACAGAAAGACTTTGCTGAAAGAATTGGTGTTAAGCAACAAGCTATTTCTAGATTTGAAAAAGGTGAAATTGATCCTAGATTTAGTTTTATTGCTAAGATAATACAAGAAATGTCTAAAAAAATAAAAATAGATAATGTATATGAGAAAACAAATAAGACTATTGAATTCACGAAAAAAAAATCGAGGGATTTAAAAGATTTAAAGGTTAGCATGTATGAGTTAGATAAGAAATATTTAGCTATATAGGAGTAGAATTATGAAAAAATCAGAATTTTTAAAATACAACGGATATAAAATAATTAAAATGGATTTAGATTATAATAATAAAGATGATAGTGAAAGCGATGGATTAAATATTTTTTACAAGGTGAAAGAAGAAGATAAAGATTTTAATGAAATTTCAGTTTACCAAGGAATTTTAATATCACCGAATAAAGATTTTCCGTATAAGTTAGAAGTTATAATTAAAGGGGAATTTGAATTTTCAAAGGAAATGTCTTTTGCTGATAAAAAAAATATGATATTAAGTAATGTTCCAGCTATTCAGTATCCATACCTTAGAGCTTTAATTAGTCTTATATCGTCACAAACAGATTATGAAAAAATATTACTTCCAACAATGAATTTTGCTGAATTTTTAAAGAAAACAAAATGGGAAGATATTTTGATTAAAGCAGAAATATAACCGTCCTTGTCTTTGGGGTATAAATAAGATATAATAACTATAGAAATAATAAAATAAAAATTAGAGGCCAAGAGTCCATAAATCACTTTCTGAAAAGAGAGTGATTCGTGGGCTCTTTTTTTTATTTTTAGGAGGTGTTCCTTTGAAAAAGAGGGTCAAAATATTTGAAACAGGAAAATATCCACAGGGAGATTTTAGTCATGAAAGGGTAAAAAAGATATTTAGTAATATTAAAAATAAGTCTAAAGCAATATATGCCCACACTTCTAAATGGAAAGAAGCTGGAAGAAAGCCTGTTGAAATAGGAGAATTTGATAGATTTTCTATAGAAAAAAAGAATGGAAAAACTATAGCTTATGCAGATCTTACACTTTCTGAAAAAGGAAAGATGTATAGAGATGATGGGATCTTCAAGGGAATATCAGTAGAAATACCTAATGATAATTTAACAGAGATCGCTTTACTTCCTATTGGAGTTAATCCAGCAGTACAGGGAGCAGAATTTGAAGAAGGTAGCACAAGTTTTTATTTTGAATATGAAGAGTATGAAATTAAAGATCAAGGAGGAAAAAAGGTGGGATTAGAAGAAATAATTGCAGGTATGAAGGGTTTAACAATATTAGATAGAGGTAAATTATTATCAAATATTATAGATACAACTGGAGTAGGAGAGAAAAAAGAATTTTCTGCTATCATTCCTTGGGATAAGTTAGAAGATTTTAGAGATACACAAAAGAAATCAGAATTTGAAGGGATGACTCCTGAAGAGATAAGAGAGAAAATCCAGACTGAAGAGGGAAAGAAACATACGGCCAAAGAAAAGGCTCGTGAATTTATGGAAAAAAATAAAGCTAAGATTACTCCAGGAATGAAAGAAGC
>NZ_JBATVM010000205.1:0-7594 GCF_049671765.1 Psychrilyobacter sp. | reverse complement strand
CGCACTACCAGGAAAATATGGACCACCTCATGGAGTTTTAATATTAGTATTGGTTGATAGTAAACCTGCAGGGTGTATTGCATTGCGTAAAATTTCAGGAGATATATGTGAGATGAAAAGATTATATGTGCGTGATAATTATAGAGGACTAGGAATAGGGAAAAAACTTGTAGCTGTGTTAATTGAAGAAGCTAAAAAATTAAAATACAATTATATTAGACTCGACACTATTCCATCATTGAAAGCAGCTCAAAGATTATATGCAGCATTTGGGTTTTATGAAATTGAAGCTTATACGCATAATCCAATTGAAGGAGCAAAGTTTTTGGAGATGGAGTTGTAGCGTATGAGACTTGTAGAAAATAGTAAAGTAGAAAAAGACAGTTGGGTACTGTCTTTTTTTTTACAAAAAAATGGGAATAGCACGGATGATTATAAATATTAAATTAAAAATGTTGTAAAAAAGTTAAAAGAAAGTTAATATATTTATAATTAACTTGTTAAGTATCAAGGGAATTTCAGAAGGATACTAGGCTAATATGGAGTCACAGCGTGAATAATAATTTGTTTGAATTTGTATCAAAAGAACTAGTATAAGATGCATTTTTATGTTGGTGCTTTAACTTTAAAAAATTGATGATAGAACTTAGTCCCCTAGAAGAGAGCGAATTGAAATTAAATTTTAAAAACAGAAAGAGGAGATCGTTATTTATGGATAGTAAAGAATTGATTGGAAAATTAAATTTGCTTTATAAAGATTTTAATACAAATAAAAAACAATATAGAATTCTTATAGATGGTAAATGGGGTATCGGGAAAAGTTTTACTATCAATGAATTATTTAAAAATAAAAGAAATAATCAATATTTTATATCCTTATTTGGACTAAAATCACTAGAGAGTTTAGAGAAATTAATCATAAAAAAAGTCTTATTTCCAACATTTGAGAAATTAAATAAAAATAATACTATTAAAACAATAGGAAATTTATTAGGACAAATTACAGAAAAAAGTCCAATTAGAAGTCCGAGTATAAAAAATTTAATAGACGTACTGAGTGTTGAAGATTTAGAGTTTTCTAAAAACTCAATAATTTGTATAGATGACTTAGAAAGAGTTAACGATAATATTGATTTTAAAGAATTGCTAGGTTTATTCGAGAGGATTAGTAAAAAAACCAATTTAATAATGATTTGTAATCTTGAAAAATTAAAACCTGAAAAGGAAGAAGACCCCTCTAAAAATAAATATAAAATTTTTCAAGAATATCAAGAAAAAGTTTTAGATAGTAAGTTTAAAATAACGGAAATTTCAGAAGAAACTTTGGATGGTTTTTTTAAAAATAAAAAATGGGATGGAAAAGAAATAAAGATTTTAAAAGAATTATTTAATCAGTATGGCGAGTATAATTTAAGAATTTTAGAAAAAATAAAAACGTTCTATAGAGAAATTATTCTTTTTTATAAACCAAAATCTTTTTCTATAGACCATAAAAAATTAATATTGGAAAGTATTTTTTATGTTATTTTAGAAGATTGCACTGGAAATTTAACAGAAGAATATAGAAAAAATTCTAAAAACTTTAATAAAATTATGTCTGAAAATCCTCAAGAAAAAATAAATAGAAATAGAAATGCTTATTTTGAAGTCATACCATCGAATATTCGAGAATTAGTAGAATGTATAGATGGATTTTATATTTCTAAAAATGTTATAAAAGAAAAAATAGAAGTAGCGTTAAAACATATTAATAGTTCAGAAAAGAACTTTAAAACAATTGAAAGATGTAAATGTGTATTTTTAGAAACTAAAGATACTATAAAAAACTTACATGTAGAAATAGAAACGATTATCAACAGTGAAGCAAAATTTGAATTACAGGATTTACTTTATCTATATGCATGTTTATTGGAAATGAAAGAACATTATAATTTTAAAATATCACATGAAATAGATGAAAAAATAACAAAAAGGATGATCGAGTTAACAGCTAATGATAATGGAAAATTATCATTAAGAATGTTTAATCATACAACATCTTTTGATGGTAAAATTTCAAAAAAAATAGATGAAATGATCGAAAAAGCATATGCAAATTATCTAAATAATTTAATAGCAGAAGTAGATGAAGTAATAGATTCTTTAAATGAAGAATTATTAAAAAAAATAATAATAAAAGATATAAAAATTCCTATCACTCCGAAAATAATAGAATTTTTTAAAAAATTTATATCTGAAAAAATAGAATTAAAAGCTTATTACCTAGCACTAACCTTATACAATATTTTAGATGATGATGGGAAAAAAAACATAAACAAAATATTAGAAAATCCTGATAGAAATGATTATTTTATAAAAAAAAGAATTGAATATTTTCTGAGTAGTAAATGAAATATTAGAATGGTCAGTTGATTTAAAATTAAAAATTAAAAAAAGGAGGGGTTTTATGACTGGTATTACCGAAATAGGGAAAGGGGTTTTAGAGCATAAAGAAGAATTAATGATGGGGATTAAAGCTATGAATGGTTTATTTCAAACTATGAATAAAAACAAAGCAAACCTTGGTGATATTGAAAAAAAAGAAATAGATAAATTAAAGTTAAAAATTAAAAATTATTTAGGCAAGCTATACGCTGAATTTTGTTATACAGTACCTCTTGCTTTAGATGGTAGAATAATGCTTAAAGACATTTATGAACCTTTAACATTAATCACTAGGGATAATTATATTGATGATAAAAGTAAAAATATAAAAATTGAAAAATTTGACTTTTCTATTTTTAATGGCTCGAATCGTTTATTGATAGAAGATAGTGCTGGTATGGGTAAAACTACATTAGCAAAATTTTTATTTTTAAGCTATCTTGAACAAGAACACCATAATGATTATAGTTGTATACCTTTATTTATTGAATTAAGGAATATCAAAAAGGGAGAAACAATTAAAAATCTTATTAGAAAATCATTTTTTAAATATTCTGAAAAAATAGAAGAAGAGTTAATAGATCTACTTCTAAGTCAAAAATTAATTTTCTTTTTAGATGGTTTTGATGAAATTATTGAAGAAGACCAGGAACATGCTATTAACGAAATAAATAATTTAACAAATTCAGAGGTAGATAATTATTACATTTTATCCTCTAGACCTGAAGATTTAATATCAAATTTTCCAAGTTATCTAAAATATAATATAAAACCATTATTAATGAATGAAGCTATAAGCTTAATAGAGAAATATATGAAAAATAACTTAGAGGATTTTAAAGAATTAAAATTCCAAATAACGACCCATAAAAAAATAGTTGAAGACTTTTTTAAAACACCTTTATTAGCATCTTTACTTTGTAGAGCTTTTTTATATAAAAAAACGATACCAGCAAGTAAATGTGACTATTATACCCAAGTATTTGACGCTCTTTACGAGGCACACGATACTTCTACTAAAAAAGGATTTAATAGAAAAAAAGAACTTGGGAAATTAGATTTTCAAAAGGTATTAGAAGAATTTTCACTTCAAGAATTAGCTAATCTTAAAATTACATTCTCAGAAAGCGAAATGAATGAAAAACTTCAAAGAGTCAAAGATGATTTAAAAATAAAATTTGATAACATTAGTTTACTAGAAAACTTTATTAAACAAGTGCCATTATTTAAGAAAGAAGGCAATAGTTACCTGTGGAGTCATAAATCAATGCAAGAATTTTTTATTGCTTTAAAAATTTCAAAATTAGGAGAGGACAAAGAAAAAATTATAGAAGCATTAATGAATTCTAAATCAAATAAAAAATATATTAATGTTTTAGATTTTATTTTTGATTTAGAGCCTATTATCTTTCAAAAAGTTTTATTAGAAAAATTCATAACAGAAATAAAAACAATTGATTTCCAAATAAAAGGAATAGATGATGTTTTAAAAAGTCATCTAATATTATATCCAACTGCAGTTTTATGGAAACCCAAACGTAATGATGAAATTTTTAATGAGTTATTCACAAAATTTGATAAATGTGAAAGTCATCTAAAAAAATTTTTAAATGAAAATAATTTAAATCCAGATGAGTTGAGAAATAATTGTGTTACTTACCTCCCTGAATGTAAATTTTATACGACATTTTCTCATCACAAGTATTATTCCCTTTTAAAAATTTTAAATGATAGAAACATAGATATATTTAAAAAAATATCGCACAAAAATGTTTTTGAATATGAAAAAATTAATAAGTTAGAATATGACAAAAAAATCTTTTATTCCAAAGATAATATTGAAAGTTTAGAAATGATTAGTAAAATAGTAAGGAGAAATGAGAGAAAAGAATATTTTTTGATTGATTTTGAAAAAATTAACAACTATTATAAAAGTTTACTTCAAAATATAACAAAGAAAAATATTAAAATTAAAGATCTTATTAGTAACTTATAAAAGGTCTATTATTCGAATTTATATACCCCTATTATGTATTTTTTATTTTATACTTAACAAGAAAAAATATTTGTGCTATTCTTAAAATAAGACTAAGTAACTTAATTTTTTATACAAAATGAGGCTGATACAATGAATGGATATACACACAAAACAATAAATACAAGCATTAAATTCTTAAAATAAATAAATATAGCTGAATATTGGAAAATCATTTATATTTCTAAAAAATCTAGAAACAATACTAATGAAAAAGCTATTGCTCAAAAAAATAAAGCAATTGATTGGTATATAATTTTAACACTTCAATTCCTTGCTTATCTTTGGGATCATAAAATTCATAATTTGTTTACTTTAGTGTCTATTTATTATTTATTATTTATTAATAATGAATATTTTTACTTGTTTTTATTACCATATTTGGAATAATAGATGGACTACCTCTTTAGGAATAGATCGAAAAAAAATAATTAATTTAATTATATCTGTTTTATACTCTAGCTATTCTTTTGCTTATTTATATAAATTTTATTATTTAAATGAATTTTCTTGGAATAAAGATTTATCAGTTGATTTACAAGTTTTTATATATGGATTTTTAGGGATATTTGGAGGTGAATTTTTAGGGGTTTCAGTTGAAACAGGTAAAGGTTTACTATTTTTAATTTTTAATTCGCTCATTATTTTTTTATTTGTTGCAATTGTTCTATCTAGTACAAGCAGAAAAGAAACATCAGTTAATAAGTAGAGTTTAATCTAATAATTTTATTGACAAAATTTACATTAAGTAATACAATTGACACGTCAATGATTGATTGGTCAATTATAAAGAAATTTAATAAAAGAATTAAGAAAGGATTTGAAAACATGAAATTAAAAGCATTTAGTAATATGCTACTAAAATTAAAAAATGTTGAACAAAAACTTACAAAAGAATTTGAAAAAAGTACTGGGTTTAGTCTTACAAGATATCAGATTTTAATATATCTTAAAGATAAGGGAGACAGTTCCCAAATGGAAATAGCCAATTATCTTAGAATAGATCCTGCAGCTATAACAAGACATCTTAGAATTTTAGAAGAAAAATCCTATGTTGAAAGGAATAGAAATAAAGAAAATGTGAGAGAAGTAATTGTTTCCCTGACATGTTTTGCAAGGACTGAGCTTACCAAATGTAGAGAAAAACAAAGTGAAAACCAGTGTGAGCTCCCTGTTCCTTTTGAATCAGATGAAATTGAAAAACTTATGGAAATACTCGAAGAAATAGAAAATAAATTATAGTTTTTACTAACTTACCAAAAGGAGTACAATTATGGAAAAGAACTTATCTCAACAATTTAAAGAAGAAATAAAGCTAAAAAATAATGATTTTAAAGACATCGTTTTTAACAGGCGTTCTATTAAAAGCTTTGATAGTAATGTGAAAATAAGTCATGAAGAAATGCATGAAATTATAGAATCAGCAGCAAAAGCTCCATCATCAGTTAACATGCAACCTTGGAGATTTGTAGTAGTTGAATCAAAAGAAGGAAAGGAAAAACTTCGTCCTTTAATTAGATTTAATACAAATCAAAATGATACTTCTTCAGCTATGATTATTATTTTTGGAGATATGAAATGTTATGAAAAAGCAGAAAAAATCTATGGAAAAGCTGTAGAAAAAGATCTTATGCCTGAAAATGTAAAAAAAGAATTAATGAATTTCTTTATGCCTGCTTATGAAAATGCAACAAGGGAAAAAATGAATGACATTGTAAAAATTGATTCAAGTCTTTCAGCAATGCAACTTATGTTAGTTGCAAGATCCCATGGATATGATACAAATGCTATAGGTGGATTTGAAGAAGATAAATTAGCAGAAGCTTTTGAACTTGATCCAGAAAGATATGTTCCAGTTGTAATTATTGCCATTGGAAAAGGAAATAAAACTTCATATGAATCTGTAAGGTTAGATGTAGAAGATATTATATCTTTTAAATAGATATTTCTTTTATGCTGTGCTTTCAGAGGTGAAATCATTACTTGAAATAATTAAACTCAAAATAATTAAAAAATAATATCAAAAACTAAGAGCCAAAAATAATTTTGGCTCTTAGTTTTTAAGTGAAATAGGTAATCTAAAAAGCCCTAATTATTTTGAGCTTTAATACTCGAACAGCAATACCAACAACCTTCAGCGTCGCTATATCCTTTTGATTTTGCATCAACTAGCGCATCCTTATCATCTAAAAAAACATCTAGAATTTTCATATCTACTAAATAGATATGTGGACAAACTGATTTGTGAATAGTATGAGTTGTATCGTCAATAAAATAAGTCATAAAAACTCCCTCCCCAAGGAAAAAAACTTGCCATAATTAATATTAACATATAAAAAAACAAAGTCAAATAAAAAAAGATATTGTGAGAGTTTCAAAAAAAAAGCTTTGTGCGGGGGAGGAGGTAAGAAGTTTTCCTGTTAGAATTTATTTGGGAGAATAACAGACTTAAATAAAATATTTCAATAGTAAATAAAGGCTTATATTTGCCCTGTAGGAGTTTTGATAATTAGGTGGTTTTACATCAAGTTAATGGCATAAAGATTAAAGTAGGAGATATAATTAAGGTGTAGGAGTAAAAAAGAATTAGAGTTTAAAATAGAATCATGAAATAATAAAACTAAATTATTTTTAGGAGAAGATTAAAAAACTTCTTCTTTTTTTATATAAAAAAGGAAATAAACAAGAATAGAGTATATAATTTAGCAAATGAACATATATTTGGTGTTTCGAGGTCTTAAAACCAGTGGATATTTAGTTTTAGGATAATTGGTTAAAAAAAATATGCCTATAATTGATACTGATTTTAAAAAAATACAATTTTTAAAGAGGTGATACTAATGAAAAAAAAAGAGGTTATTTGTTTAAAATGTAAAAAAACATTTATAACTGAAGTGGATTCAAAGGGAGTTCCATATAGTAGGATATGCAGTAAATGTAAGAAGAGTACTCTACGATTTGGGAGAGGTGTAAGTGGAACTGTTTAAAAAAAAAATAGGAGGCAAAATATGATAGAAATAATTTTAATTGTGACAGTTTTAAGTTTTATAATTATATTATTTAGAAAGAGGCAAAATCAAGCAAAATCAAAAATTGTTTTTATAAACATAAAAACTAAAAAATACCATCAAGAAG
>NZ_JBATVM010000204.1:0-3172 GCF_049671765.1 Psychrilyobacter sp. | reverse complement strand
CAAATGGGAAAAACTAAAAGAAAAAATACAGGAATATGTTGAAGATAAAGATACTTTTAAAGAAAATTTCAAAGAAAAATTTGAAGCTTCTGGTAGGAACTTTGTAAATATAAATGTTGGAAATCATATTCAGCTACTATTTGATTTAGAGTATATTGAACAATTAGAAAAAGAAGGGAAAATTATAGAATTTTTTATAAAAGTAATGGATAGAGTTATAGACATAATTGATAAAAGGTAGGGTGTGAATATCGATAATTAAAGAGGGGAAATTATGAATTTTACAGAAGATCAATTAGAACAAGCATATATACACCTTTTAACTAATCTAGGTTATGAATATAGATTAGGAGGAGAGATAGAGGAAGATGAAAGAGGGAGTTACCATGAGGTACTTCTCCTTGAGGAACTTCGTAATTCTATCTATAAGATCAATAAAGAGATGCCAACAGATGCCAAGGAAGAGGCAATCAAAAAGATAAGACATCTATATAATCCAACACTTATAGGAGCTAATGAGGAGTTTCATAAGATGGTAACTGATGGAATAGATGTACCATACAAAGATAAAAATGGAAATGATAGATTTGGAAAGATCTATATATTTGATTTTGAAGATGTAGAAAACAATACATTTATAGCTGTAAATCAATTTACTATTATTCAAAAGACTAATAGAAGACCAGATATTATCCTATTTGTAAATGGTATACCCATGGTAGTCATAGAGCTAAAATCTATGATAAACGAAGAGGTCGGAATAACAGAAGCATATAATCAAATTCAAAGGTATAAAGATGAGATATCAGATCTATTTAAATATAACTCATTTATTGTATTAAGTGATGGGATCAATGCGAAGACAGGAACGATATCATCTAATCTAGAGAGATTTATGAGTTTTAGAAGTGTAGATGGAGAAGAGATCAGACCAAAAGATGAGATGATGATGGAAACTTTAACTCATGGAATGTTAACAAAGGAAAGACTCCTGGAATTGACAAAAGATTATATCTTGTTTATGAAAACTAGGACTGAATCAATAAAAATATTAGCTCAATATCATCAGTTTTTTGCAGTAAAAAAAGCCCTGAAGAATACAAAAAAAGCAAAAGAGAGTGAAGGAAGAATAGGTGTTGTTTGGCATACTCAAGGATCAGGTAAATCTCTAACTATGACCTATTATGCAGGGCAATTAATGAAAAAATTTAATAATCCAACAATAATAGTGGTAACAGATAGAAATGACTTGGATAACCAATTACACGGGACATTTGCAAAGTGTAGTAGTTATCTAGTGGAAAATCCAAAACAAGCAGAGGATAAAGACCAATTGAGAGATTATCTGGATGTACAGAGTGGTGGAATAATATTTACTACTATACAAAAGTTTGCTCCTAAGAAGGGTGAAAGTTTCATAGATGTATTGTCAGATAGAAATGACATCATAGTCATGGCAGACGAGGCACATCGTAGTCAGTATGGATTAGAAGCCAAACAAGATTTAGAAGGTAATGTGAAATATGGGTATGCAAAACATATAAGAGATGCACTACCTAATGCAAACTATATTGGATTTACAGGAACTCCTATAGATTTTCAAGACAAATCAACTACAGCAGTATTTGGAAACTATATTGATACCTATGATATGACAAGAGCTGTAGAAGATGGTGCTACAGTAAAAATTTATTATGAGAATAGATTTATTAAATTAGATTTAGATCAAACATTGTTAAATGAAGCAGATAAAGAAACTATCGAAATAATGGAGAATGTAGCAGAATATAATGCCGAAAAGAAAAAAAAAGAATTCACTAATATGGAAGCAGTAGTAGGAAGTAGTTCAAGGATAAGAGATCTTGCTCAAGACCTAGTAACTCACTGGGAAAGTAGAAAAAATGCTGCCTTTGGAAAAGCCATGATAGTATGTATGTCTAGAAGAATATGTGTGGAACTTTACAGTGAAATAGTAAGGTTAAGACCGGGATGGCATGATGAAGATAAAGCCAAAGGAAAGATCAAAGTTATTATGACTAATGACGTTTCTAAATATCCTATGAGTTGGAAACAACACTTTACCACTAAGCAGGAAAGAGAAGAACTAGCCAATAGGATGAAAGATGAATCAGATGAATTAGAAATATCTATAGTTAGGGATATGTGGTTAACAGGCTTTGATGTTCCTTGTATGCATACAATGTATATTGATAAATCAATGGCAGGACACAATCTAATGCAGGCAATAGCAAGGGTTAATAGAGTATTTAAAGATAAAGAAGGTGGATTAGTTGTAGACTATATTGGAATAGCAGATAAACTAAAAAAAGCTTTAAATCAATACTCAGCTTCAGACAGAAATACTACAGGAATAGATCTAGATAGAGCTGTTCAAGTAATGCTCGAATATTATGAAGTTGTCAGAGATATGATGCATGGTTATGAATATAGTGGTTATAAAAGTGATCAACCTATGGTAAGAGGTAAATCTATAATTGGTGGTATGAACTATATCCTTGAAATGGATCTAGACAAAGAAGGACTAAAAAAAGAATTTGTAAAACAAGTAGCCTCATTAGCTAAAGCTCATTCGTTATGTGTCTCTACTGAAGATGGAAAAAGATTAAATGAAGAAGTTGCATATTTCAAGGCAGTAAAGGCTACTCTTGTAAAACAAGAATCACCTAATAAAGTTAAACCTTTATCAGATAATGAAATAAACAAAAGAATGGCAACTTTGTTAGGAAACACTATAATTTCTGAAGAAGTTATAGACATATATAAAGAACTTGGAATAGAAGCTCCTAATATGTCTGTATTATCAGATGACTTTTTAGAAGAAATAAGATCTATGGAGTATAAGAACCTTGCTGTAGAGATGCTAAAGAAATTAATAGAAGGAAAGATAAAGTCAAGCTCAAGGAAAAATTTAGTAATGTCAGAGAAATTTTCAGATAAACTAAAGAGATCTCTCCAATCATATAGAAATAAAGCTATCACAAGTTTAGAAGTAATGGATGAACTTATAAAAATGGCAAAAGATTTTCAAGATATGCAAAAAGAAGGAAATGATCTAGGGTTAACTGATGATGAAGCAGCATTTTATAGTGCACTAGCTACTGAAGATATCCTAGCAGAATTAGAAGATTGTGATATCCTAAAGAAAATAGCA
>NZ_JBATVM010000203.1:0-8960 GCF_049671765.1 Psychrilyobacter sp. | reverse complement strand
AAATAAATCAACTACTAGGTGCTGGGAAGGTAGCTCCCAGTGGAAAAAATAAAAAACCATGGGAATTTATGGTGATCGAAGATAAGGAAATATTAAAAAAATTATCTATGATAAAACCAAAGGGAGGATTATTTTTAGCAGAAGCTCCTACAGCTATAGCTGTAATAGGAAATGAGGAGATATCTGATACTTGGATAGAAGACTGTAGCACTGCATCGACATTTATCCAATTAGAAGCTCGTCATCAAGGCTTAGGGTCATGTTGGGTGCAGATGAGGAACAGATATACCGAAGATGGAGGAGATGCAGAGAAGGTAGCTAAAGAGATCTTGGAAATACCAACTAATAAGAGACTGCTTTGCGTAATTGCTCTAGGATATCCAGATCAAGAAAGACCAGCGTATAAAGAGGAAGATATTTTGTAGGGAGAGACCCTCTAACTCCTCCTTCTTATGGTTTCTCTCAAATCAGAGAAACCGAGGCAATAACCATTTGATGTTATAGAGTAAGGTCGTGGATCCCCGTTTCTTAGAGGGATGCCTGACGGGCATGTTGAGTCCGACGAAACTCGTAATATATTTACTGAGGAGTAGAATAACATCTAGAAAAAGAATTAAAAAGAATTGAAAAACTCTGACTTTATATGAAGTTTTTTAAACTCGTCTTAAAGAAAGAAAATATAAATGGGGAGAGAGTAGATGATAGAATCTAGTGTAATAAAAGTGATATTGATAGTAGCTTTAAATATGTGTTTTGTGTGGGTATGGGTGAAAAAGGAAAATCTTAGAAGTGTTATGCCTTTTAAAATTATAAGAAAAGTAGAAGAAAAAGTCTTTTTAAAAAACTGTAAAAAAACAAAAGGGATTATTTCTTTTATAGGGAATATGAGTATAAATATATTTTGGATATTCAATGTTTTATATGTGATTGTAATAGCTAAAGCTTTTGAGAAGATTTTAGATATAACCTTAGGTTTTTCATATGGAATAAGATATATTGAAAAAACAATTGAAACACCATTTTTTAGAATTGATTATTTTGGTGTTAAAACCTTAGATGAAATTGCTGCTTTTATATTAGATATTGGAAATATGCCAACATTATTTGTAGGATTAACAGGAATGTTAGTAGCTATTTATATTTATGCAGTAAGTGTAGATAATAAATTGAAAAAATTTATGTTACTAACCTTACTAGGGAAGGAGGAGTTATTCTATCTATCGTTTTATATTGTAATTTTATTTATATTTGGAAGTGAAAGTGTATTTTTATTAGGACCTATTGGATATTTAATATACCGTTTAGTTAGAAGTGTATATTGGATAATAAAAGTTAATAGTGAGTCTTCTTATAAAGAAGTTTTTGAAAAGGTTATGGAAAATATATTCACTGAAAATGAACAAATAGATTTATATATAGGGGTAAAAAAACAATTATATAAAATGGTAAAGATGGAAGAATTACAGGAAATAGAGGAATACCGATATTATTTTAATAAGTTTTTAGATGTTTATAAAAATAAAATAACGTACGTAGATACTGATATAAAGTATGGAAAAATAATTAAGTTTTTATATGATTTATATGAAATAGTATATGAGAAAAAGGATGATAGAATCTTTCAAGAAATTAGTTATTTACATATAAAGTTAGCAGAATATTATTTGAGAGACAATGATAAGGAAAATTTCTATTGGGCACTTTGTGGGATGGAAAAGGTATATGACTATCATTATAGAAATGGGACTGATAAATTTGAATTGAGAGTAGTCGATGCGTTTAGGTTTGATTACTTAGGAATTTGGAAAAAATATAAGGAGAATTTTGAAGATGGGATAGAATGGTATTCTCAAATGTTTAAAGCTATCACTGAGGGAATTAAAAAATCAGTAATAAATGAGGATTTTTATTTTTTCCAACAATTTACTTATTTAATAGAACATCAGTTTAAATATCAGAAAGAAATAAAAAAAGATTATAAATTATTGGAAAAATCAGTTTATTTTGGAATTTTACTATATTTGAAGGAAGAAAAAAGAAAATCGAAAGATAATGAAGATAGATTAAAAAAAATGGATGAGTATATAGAATTTATAGAAAGGTTGTTATCAAACAACAACCTAATAGATTTAATTGAATTGTATGAATTTATTGGTGAAGAGATATATGGATGGAATGAAGAGTATAAAGATAGATTGAATTGGGATAAATATTATGAAGGAAGAAATTTAGTTAGGGTATCTTTTGACCCTGTGAGAACTGATGGAGAAAAGAATAAATTGTTTTTTGAATTATTAGGAAAAGTTAGGAATTTTAAAGTTTATGAAAATAGATTATTAGAAGATGAATGCTTAGAACTATTATTAAAAAGGTTAGATGATGAAGAGAGAAAAAAATTAATTAAAAGAATAGATAAATTTAAAAAAAAAATAGGCTGGTTATTGAGTGAATTAAAACAACAAAAAGAAGAATTGTCTCTAATAAATGAAGAGTATGAACAAGTAAAAGGATTATTTGAGAAAATAAGAATTAAAATTAAAAATAAAGAAGAAGAAACGGTTGTGGAATTAGAAATATCAGAAAGGAAAATAACTATATTTAAGAAAAAATTAGAAAAAATATTATCAGAATCTAAAATTATAAGATGGTTGAAGGATTTAGGAAAATATAAAGGAGACATCAAAGAAGAAAAAGGAAAAACTAGATATATTGGTCAATACATGCAAAAGGAATACTTTGTTGAATTAGGAAATGAAGGTGGAACTAAAGCTATAGCAGAATCTTATGGAAAAGAACAGAATAGAGCTATTGAACAAATTATAATAGAGAGTATAGAAGTTAAGAAAGAAGACACAAATTCTATAGAAAAAGCATTAGAAAAGATAAAAGGGAAACCATGGATTATTTTAACTGGAATTGACATGTTTAGCTTCTTTTATGAAGAAAGTGGGAAAAGTAGGAAAAATATTGTGTTAAGTAGTGATTTAGATAATGGATATTTTGAAAAATATGGAGAAATATTGGAAGGAATCTATAAATATAAAGGAACAGAAATACCCATTTATAATTTCAGTAGTGATAAGAAAGGAATATATATATTGGATTCAGATGATATAGTAGAATTTATTCATTATGATGCAAAGGAAGAAGATGAGAATAGTAAAAATATAGAGAAGAGATTTGATAAGAAGGTTGGATATTCTCACTTAACAATAATTGAGACAGAGAAAATTATAAAAAGTGGAGAAATAGATAAAATATTAAAATCTGGAATTTTAAAAGATTACGAAACAAAAGAAGAAAAATTAAATAAATTCAAACAATTAGTTTGGATTACATTTGTTCAAAAAGGTGAGTTGAAACTAAAAGATAATGCTGTGGTTTATAAGGTTGAATTTAATGGATAAAGTATGACCCTCTTCCCTTGTTAACTGTTGTCTCCCTCGTAGGGAGAAACCTATAGTAAATTTTCTTCGCTTCTAAAATAAGGATAAAAAAAGAACCTCTCAGAAAAATTCTGAGAGGTTCTTTTGATACTTTCAAACTCTACTTCAGTATCTCCCTACGAGGGAGACACTATAAGAAGGAAGAGGGTCTACCCCACTAATATATTCCTAAGCAAACTATGATTTAATTCGCCTTCAAGACTTAGATCTTTTAAAGTAAGAATTATACTCCTAACAGTTTGTAGATATTCCTGTGGTTTATCTTTAGGAGTGATAACTAAAAATACTATATCTATAGGTTTTCCATCTGGAGAATTCCACTCTACAGGACTTTCTAAGAAACCACACACACAGATAGTTTTAGTAACCTCATCTGTACGGCAATGGGGAATAGCTACTCCCTTTCCTAGTGCTGTACTTGCTAATTTTTCACGGGTCATAATTGCATGGGATATTTCATGTACATCTTTGATAAGTGACTTTTCTTTAAGTAGTACAGTTAATTTTTCAACTGTATCCTCTTTATTTTGGGCTTTAAATTCCCAAATATTCCCCACGATATCTTCAATGGCAAAATGTTTTTTCTTTTTATGAGATTTATATTTCTCACCCATAAATTTATTCCAAGATATTAGAGTTCTCTCAGATATCCATGCTCCTCCAATCTCAAATATAACTAAAGCAGGAATAATAGTATTAAAGATAAGGTCTCCTCCATTACCTTTTAAGACAGTGGCTACTAAGATAGTTTCGACTGCTGCCATTCCAGCTTGAGGAAGCATTAGTTTTGGTAAACTATTTGTAATCTCTTTTTCTTGACTTGTGATACGACATCCAAGCCATGTTCCTATAAGTTTTGCACTACCTCTTACCAATAGATATCCTAAAACAAAGACAAATGTTTTGCTAGAGAAAGTTTCTAATTTTACACTGGCTCCAATTAGTGCAAAGAAAAATAAGTTTAAAGCTGGCATAACATTACCTAATTGCAGAGAATGAAATATAGCGTGATAGTGATAGTTAGAAACTAGAGCACCGGCAACTACTGCCATTATTAAGAACGGTAGGTGAAAATGTAATGCCACAGCAGAACCTACAGCAATAATACCTGAAATAATAAAGAAAAGTTCTATTGAAGGCATAGGTCCATAAAAACTTTCAACTTCAATTTCTAATCCATCTGTTTTTTTAGGTTTCACAGTAAATTTTAGGAGGAAAAAAATAACAACTCCTATTAATATAGCAAAGAAAAACTCTTTTACAACTTCAAAGGCAAGGTGACCGAAAGACAATTGTTCTCCATTTTGCATCATTACGGCTATACCTAAAAATACAGAAAAGAATATAACTTCGATAATATCATCTAATACTACGATATTAGCTAGAATATTTTTTAATTTGCCCTCGACTTTTAATTTATTCATAAGGATAAAAGTAAGTGCTGGTGCTGTAGCAATTCCGATAGAACCTACAATGGCTGAATTGATAAGTGGGAAATGAAAAACTTTGAAAAAAACTAGTGTTATAGAAATCCATGCAAGCATAGCTTGAGTAAGACATATAATAGTAGGTTTGAGACCCATTTGTTTTAATCTATCAAAATGAAGTTCTTCTCCTAAACTAAAGGCTATAAGGCCTAAGAAGAAAAATACAAAGAAATGACTTTCCTCAATTACGTTACCATAGGTAGTAAACCCATGGGTATATACATACTCCAATTTTTGGAAAAAATGCATAGAAGATAATCCTTCTTTTTGTGAAGCCCAGTCGTGCACTAATGTCCATAGGTGAGGACCGACTAACATTCCTCCTAAAATTTGACCTACAGTTTCTCCTAATTTTATTTTTTTAGCAATAACTCCTCCAGTATACGCTCCAAGTATTAGCATTCCGATAGCTAATATCTGAATTTTCATAAAGTCCATAGAATCCCCCTAATAAATTAATTAATTAACTAATATTATAAAGCATTGTATAAAATTTAACAAGATTATATCCTATAAAATGTTATTTGGATTTATGTAATTGAGGAAAGAATGGTTATTATATGATATAATTTTAACAAATAGAAAATTTTAGAGGTGGAGTAATGGATTATAAGATAACAGAGGAATATAAAGATACTAGAGTAGATAAATTTGTTAGAAAAAAGTATGAAGGAGTGAAATTAGGAGAGATATTTAAATATCTTAGAACTAAAAAAATAAAGGTAAACGGAAAAAAAGTAGAGGGGAAATATAGACTACAAGTAGGAGATGTTGTAAACGTATTTTTACGTGAGGGAGCTACTGTAGAAAAATCATTTATAGAATTGACAGAAAGAGAGATAAAATATATAAAATCTGGGATCGCATATGAAGATGAGAGAGTCTTGATATTTGATAAAAAACCAGATATGGTTATGCACAAGGGCAGTGGACATGACTATGGATTATCAGAGATGCTAAAAGCATACACAAAAAATTTGAATTTTACCTTTGTAAATAGGATAGATAAGGCTACTTCTGGGATGATTATAGGGGCTAAAACCCTACCAGTAGTGAGAGAATTATCCGAAGAGATCAGAGAGAGAAGGGTAGAAAAAAAATATTATATTTTGGTAGACGGAAAACCTAAAAAAAATAAGTTTACAATTAAATCTTATTTGAAGAAAACAGAAACAAAAGTAATAGAATTAGATGAATATGAAGATGGTGCTAAGGAAAGTATTAGTTATTTTAAGACTATCAAAAATGGGAAAGAAAGAACTTTACTAGAGGGATTATTAGGAACTGGAAGAACTCATCAGCTGAGAGTTCAATTAGCCAATGAAAAGATGCCTATTGTAGGAGATATGAAATATGGAATTAGTAAAGAAAGTATGATGTATCTATATTCATATTATGTAAATATACCTAAGTATAATATTGAGATAGAAAGGGAGATACCTGAAAATTTTATGAAAAAAATATAATATTAATAGAATTTTAATTCCAATAAATATGAATAATAGATTAGATCTATATATTATAATAACGAAAAGGAGGGTATGATAAAAAATAAATATTTATCATACAAAAATATGATTTTTTTAAATAGAACAGCAATTGAAAATATAATCTCTTTAGAAGAAGTTATGGATGGTGTAGAAAATGCATTTTTAGCTTATGAAAATAATAATTTTGAGATGCCAGATAGGATCCATGTGAATAATAAAGAAAATACGCTTCTCTATATGCCTTGTTTCACAGATGAAATTTTTGGAACAAAATCTTTGACTATTTTCCCTAAGAACAGTCAAATAGATAAGCCTGTTATAGATGGGTTCATGACTTTAAATGATCCTAATACTGGAGAGCCACTGGCAATGATAGATGCAAAAACTTTAACAGAACTTAGAACTGGAGCAGTTGGGGGAGTAGGAGCTAAATATCTTTCTAAAATAGATTCTTCAACTTTAGGTCTCATAGGAACAGGAGTTCAAGGATTTCAGCAAGTGCTATTTATATCCAAAGTCAGACCCATTAAAAAAGTAAAAATCTATGGTTCAAATAAAAAAAAATTAAAAGATTTTTCAAATCGTTTAAAAAAGAAGATTGATATCGAGGTAGTTATTTGTAACTCAGCAGAAGAAGTTCTGAAAGAAACTCATATTGTGATTACAGCTACTAGCTCAGATAATCCTGTTTTACCTGATAAGGTTGAACTTCTAGAAGGTAAAACTTATATTGCAATAGGATCTTATAAGCCTACTATGAGAGAACTTCCAAAAGGTATATATTCTCTTATAAATAAAATATATACAGATACTTATTTTGCAAAGGAAGAATCAGGAGATCTTTGCTATCCTCTATCAGAAGGTTTAATAAAAGAGGAACAGATTCATACTATAGGTTCTTTTCTTAAGGATAAAGAAAAGAAAATTGACGAAACAGTATTTTTTAAATCAGTAGGAATGGCTCTTTTAGATTTATATGTTGCAAAAATTATATATGAAAAAGCTATTCAGTTAAATATAGGACAAAAAATAGATCTTTAAAATATAAAGTCAATATAGATATTTATGAAGGGATAACTCATGAATTATTCCTGCTGTAAATCTGTGTCGTTATAGGAGGTAAAAAGTGAATAATATAGAAAAAACATTAGAAAATATTGAATATAAAATATTAAATTATGGGGAAGAGATAGAATATACTGGAATGGAATATGATTCAAGAAAAATAGTAAAAGGAAATATATTTGCAGCACTTGATGGAAGTGTAGTGGATGGTCATGATTATATAGAAAAGGCTATATCCTTAGGAGCAAAGTGTATATTGGTTTCTAAAGGTGTAGAGATATTAAATAAAGATGTTACATATATTTTAGTAGAAGACCTGAGATTACATCTAGGGGTAATAACTTCTAATTTTTATAATTGGCCTCAAAAAAATCTAAAGGTTATAGGGGTAACGGGAACCAATGGAAAAACAACGATTACTTATATCCTAGATGAAATTTTAAAAAATACAATGAGAATAGGGACTGTAGAATATAAGATTGGTGAAGAAATAATCCCAGCTCCTAATACAACTCCAGAATCTATGGATTTGGTAAAAATGTGTAAAAAAGCTGTAGAAAAAAATATAGAATATTTAGTGATGGAAGTTAGTTCCCATGCTCTTGAAATGGGTAGGGTAGAGATGCTAGATTTTGATGCTGGAATATTTACTAATCTTACTCCAGAACATATGGATTACCATAAAACAATCGAAAATTATTATTTGGCTAAGAGAAAATTATTTACTAAATTAAAAGATTCTCGGTGTGGAGTATATAATATAGAAGATACCCATGGAAAGAGATTATATGATGAATTCGGTGGGATAGGTTATGCTGAAGAAATTGGTGATTTAAGAGGAAAGATAATAAGTGTAGGGAACATAGAGCAAGAGATAGAGGTAACATATGAAGGGAAAAATTACAGATTAAAGAGTAGACTTTTGGGAAGATTTAACCTTATGAATATTCTGGGAGCAATTGGAGGAGGTCTTCAATTAGGACTGGATATCAAAACTATCCTTGAAAGATTAAAAGGGTTAAAAGGGGTTCCAGGAAGATTTGAAACTGTAGATAGTGGTCAAGATTTTATGGTAGTAGTGGACTATGCTCATACTGAAGATGCATTAAAGAATATTTTGACTGCTTTAAATGAGATAAAGAAAGGTCGAATCATAACTGTATTTGGATGTGGAGGAGATAGAGATACTACAAAAAGACCTAAGATGGCAGAAACAGCAGAAAAACTAAGTGATTTTGTGGTATTGACGTCAGATAATCCTAGAACAGAAGATCCAGAGTTAATCTTAAATGATGTAGAAAAGGGTTTTAAAGAAGCTAAAGATTATATAAGAATCGCTGATAGAGAAAGAGCTATAGCAGATGCTGTATCTATGGCAACGAAAAATGATATTATACTCATAGCAGGTAAAGGACACGAAGATTATCAGATAATAGGTAGAGAAAAGATTCATTTTGATGACAGAGAGATCG
>NZ_JBATVM010000202.1:0-5300 GCF_049671765.1 Psychrilyobacter sp. | reverse complement strand
TCACTATATATATCATTTAAATTCCATCTATATTTATTTTCCACCTTTACCACTGCCTCCTTAATTTCGTCTTTTTTTTCTTCTATTTCAACTCTTTTCTCTTGGACTTTTTGTGGGATCATTTTTTGTGAAGTTATTTTTTTTTCTTTTTTTATATACTTTTGATTTATATAAAAATGGGATGCTATCCCCAATGCTAAAATTCCAGTTAATATTAAAATCCTTTTTTTCATATATTTTATCCTCCCTGTCTCATCCTGCAAAAGCCTTTCTTTTACCACAAATCAAAACTAATTTTCTCTGACATTTTTTTCTTTCATATCTCTCAAATTAACTTTGATTATATTTCTCACTCAACTTTCTTTATTATTTGAGCAATTCATGGTGAACTCCTTACCTCTAGTATATCCCTAATTTTCACCTTATTCAACAGATTTTATTTTTTTAAAAAATACCGGGTTTTACAACTCTTAGTCCGCCTTTTATACACATTAAAATATTTTAATTTTTACATTTACAATACTCGTAAAATAGTATATAATATTTCTTTAAGACTAAAATGATTATACAAAAGGAGAGTAGAGTAATGTCAAAAAGAAAAAAACATCTAACGGAATTTTTATTTATTAATCTAGGATTTTTTATAGCAGCAATGGGTATAACTAATTTTTTAGGACCTGCAAAGTTTACTGCTGGAGGATTTACAGGGTTAGCAATTTTAATAAATACACTTTTTTCAAATTTTTCTATAGCTCAAGCTATGTTGTTACTTAATATCCCTGTATTCATTTTAGGTGCTATTATTATAGGAAAAAAATATGCTCTTACCACTACATATGCTCTTATATTATTTCCATTCTATGAATGGTTTACTCATAGTTTTTTACGGTTTGTTCATCCAGCTACTGATGGTTTAGCATTTAAATTTATTGCTGTTGTTGCAGGAGCTATCTGTATCGGAATTGGAATTGGACTAGCTGTAGCTTTTGGTAGTAACACCGGTGGAACTGTTATCGTGGCTCAAATTTTTAATAGACTTTTCAATTTTCCTGTAGGAAATGTAATGATGGTGGCAGACTCTATCGTGATATTAATATCGGCTTATTTTTTAGGGTTTGATACAGTTATTTATGCTGTTATTTGTTCCCTCCTAATTGGAAAAACTGTTAATTTTACCATTGCTAAGTCTAAAAAATTTCAAGAAAGTTTCTTTTCTATAGCTTAGGACGAATTTAAAAGAAACTCTTCATTGAAGAGTTTCTTTTTTTTTAATCATTGACAACTATGAATAAATAGAGTATAATTTCGAAAGTTTAAAGTAGAGGGGGAATACAATGTTAAAAAAAGATCTATCTTATACATTAGAAAAAATTATAAATTCATCGGAAACTGCCATAAAAATGGAATCTGGCGGATTAGATGTTTTTTCTACTCCCAGTTTAATTGCTTTTATGGAAAAAACAGCATTTCTTAGTGTTGAAAAATATTTAGATAAAGAAAATACTACAGTAGGTATATCTGTAAATGTTAAACATCTGAAAGCTAACTTAGTAGGAGATAAATTAAATTGTATTGCTACATTAAATGAGATCGATGGAAAAAAACTTTCTTTCGAAATTCTTGTTATCCACGAAGAAACTATCGTAGGAAGTTGTTTCCATGACAGATTTATTGTCAATAAGGAAAAATTTATAAATAAATTAATTAAAAGATAGATTTTACTATCTTTTTTTTTGAAAAAAAATTAGGAGGATTGAGAAAAAAATGCATAAGATTAACGGAAAAACAAAATATTTATTGGGGTTACAACATGTATTAGCTATGTTTGGAGCTACTGTATTAGTACCATTTTTAACTGGACTAAACCCATCTATCGCACTTTTAGCTGCAGGTGGAGGTACTCTATTATTTCATTTTTGCACAAAGAAAATTGTCCCTGTATTCTTAGGTTCTAGTTTTGCATTTATTGGAGCTATCTCTTTAGTTCTAAAGCACGACGGTATCGGTGCTGTAAAAGCAGGAGTTATCTCTGCAGGAGTTATCTATATTTTAATGGCTCTAACTATCAAAGTATTTGGTGTTGAAAAAGTAAAATCATTTTTCCCTCCAATAGTTGTTGGACCTATCATCATGGTAATCGGTCTTAGAATGAGTCCAGTTGCTTTAAATATGATTGGATACAACAATGGTACATTCGAATTAAAAGGTTTAATAATTGCTTTAGTTGTAGTAGCTACTATGGTAATAATCTCTGTTTTAGAAAAATCTTTCTTTAGATTAGTTCCTATCCTTGTTTCAGTTATGGTTGGATATACCTTAGCCGTTCTATTTGGACTGGTAGATTTCGCCCCTATTGTAAATGCTAAATGGATAGGATTTACAGACAGTGCTTTAAAAGACCTTACAACTCTACCTAAATTTTCATGGACATCCGTTATTGCAATAGCTCCTATAGCTCTAGTAGTATTTATAGAACATATTGGAGATATAACAACTAACGGTGCCGTTGTTGGAAAAGACTTCTTTGATGAACCTGGAATCCATAGAACTATGTTAGGAGATGGAATTGCTACTCTTTTCGCCGGATTAATCGGTGGACCAGCTAATACAACTTATGGAGAAAATACCGGTGTTTTAGCAGTTACAAAAGTATACGATCCTGCTGTTCTTAGAATCGCAGCTGTATATGCAATTGCACTATCATTTATAGGTAAATTCGGTGCTGTCCTACAAACAATTCCTACTCCAGTTATGGGTGGAATATCTATTATCTTATTCGGAATGATCTCAAGTGTAGGAGTAAGAACATTAATTGAAGCTAAATTAGATTTTGCTCATTCAAGAAATTTAATCATTGCATCACTTATATTTGTTTTAGGAATAGCTATCAGTAATGTAGTTTTATGGGGAACAATCTCTCTATCTGGTCTAGCAGTAGCTGCCATTGTAGGAGTAGTTTTAAATAAAGTTCTTCCTAAAGATATATAATTTTCAAAAATAATATTTAAAAAACTATAACTCAAACAAATAATATAAAAATAGGTAGCAATTAGCTACTTATTTTTATATTTTATCTTTTATCTTTTATGCTAATTTATTTATCCATTTCTTACTAACAAACCTTTTCATTCCAATTATAATACGTACAAACTCTTCTGCTAAAGTAGCCAAATATACTATATATATAGGAAGTCCTAAATAAAAAGCTGTAAATATAGCTCCAGGTATCCCTACCATCCATAGAGCTATAAGATTTATTCCCATGGCGAATTTTGTGTCTCCTCCACCTCTTAACACTCCAACCATCTTAGTCATACTGAGAGCCTTAAATGGAAAAGATATACAAAATGCTATCAGTGTATATTTACCTAATTTCAATACATTTTCATCTACATTGTACATTCCAACTAAGTTAGAAGAGAATAATCCTAAAGGAATTGCCAAAAGAACTGCTAATCCAAATGATACTTTATAAAATTTCTTCCCATCGGAATAAGCTTCATCTAGTTTCCCTTGTCCTATTTTATGAGCTATCATTACTGTCGCTGCATTGGCAAATCCAATTACTCCTACTACCGCTAGCCTCTCAAAACTATTTTCTATATTTATAGCGGCCAATGATTCTGTTCCTATTCTTCCATAAATAGCACTATATACAGTCTGCCCTAATGCCCATAATATATCATTTAGAATAACGGCTCCTGCTGTTACAATAAATAACTTCAATACAACTATATCAAAACAAAAAAAATCTTTTAACTTTATAGCTATTGGATATTTTCTTTTATAGATAACTGCCACTACCACTACGCACTCTATCCCACGAGCTATAGATGTAGCTAATGCGGCACCTTCTACTCCTAATTCTGGGAATCCATAATTACCAAATATTAGTAGATAGTTCAATACAATATTTACTAATAACGATAAAAAACTAGTCAACATAGGTAGCTCACTCTCTCCTAATCCTCTAAGTAATATTGAAAATGAAAATGATATAGCTGAAGCCACATATGACCAAGCTACCACCTTAAGATATTTTGAAGCTGTCTCTATAACCAGTGAATCTTTTGTATAGAGTCTCATTATATACTCCGGTGTAATATATGAAATAAACCAAAAAAATAGAGCCATCAACACACTTAATATAATCGATATGGACACAATATATTTTACTTTGGTATAATCTTTTTTCCCATGGTATTGAGCTATAAATATAGCAGCTCCACTATTCACTCCCATTATAAATGTTGTCATCAAAAATACTATTTGATTAGCTAAACCTAAAGATGCCACTTGCATCCCTCCTAATTTTCCAATCATAAATACATCTGCCATATTTACAGATGCCAATATTAAACTTTGAATTGTAATTGGCAACGCTAGTATAAGTAACGTTTTATAAAAACTATTCTTCATCTCTTCCTCCTAAAAACAAATAAAATACAATAAAAAAAGTCAACATTAAAAAGTCGACCCCTAAAGGTTCAACTTAAAATATCAATTCACAGGATGAGCTTTAGCTTAATGATACTCCTGTAGCACCAATGAGATGGACAATTCTTGCCTAACGACACTCTCACAGCACCATTGAATCGACTATTTTCAAGTCAAACAATGTATTTAATTTTATATTACGTCGTGTATTATACCTTTAGTTTCTAGTTTTGTCAACAAAATCAATCTAATATGATATTTCAACAAATTTCTATTGATTCTATTCAAAATAGATAACATTAATAATGTTTTATTATAAACTATATTAGTTTTTAATTATTTATATACAAAAAAAACACGGATATCCCGTGTTTAATAAAAGTATATATAATTTTAGAAATTAAGTGGTGCTAATCTATACGTTTCTCTCACTGAAGTTCCTTCAATTACTAATTTTGAGTTTGTCATTTCTATTACTTTTCCTGCTATTACTTTTTCATTACCCTTGAAGCCCTTTACAATATATGCTCCATTTTCTTTTTTAAAAGAAACCATATTCTCCATAATTATCTTTGTCTCATTTAAATTTTTAAAAAATAATTTCATTTACACTCCTCCTAATATATTTCAAATAAATAATATTTTCATTTCATATGCATATTATATATCATCTCAGTCTATACGTCAAGAAGTATTTATTATATTTATCCAATCATCTACAAAACATATTCATCATATATATTAAAATAACTTTAAAAGCATTAATTCAATTCTTTTTGTTCGTTTATAAAACTTTTTAGCTGATAAAACATACTGAAAATATATAGTTACAAGAAGAATCATATATGAATATCATAAATATC
>NZ_JBATVM010000201.1:0-1594 GCF_049671765.1 Psychrilyobacter sp. | reverse complement strand
TAATTGAAAAAGTACTGTAGTAAAATAAAAAAGAAAAACATACTTCATTCTTTTCATAGATTTTTTTAAATTTTTGTTAAATAGCAGGTTTGAAAGGATCATCAAACCTGCTACTATTACTAATATATATATATTAGATGTAAGGATGGTCAGTAGGAGTATAAAAAATATACTACTTTTTAACAACATCTAATCCGCCCATGTATGGCTTAAGAGCTTCTGGAATTAAGAAACTTCCATCTGCTTGCTGATAATTTTCCATAATAGATAATAAAGTTCTTCCTACTGCTAATCCAGATCCATTCAATGTATGAACAAATTCACTTTTTCCACCTTCAGTTGGCTTAAATCTAAGACCCATTCTTCTAGCTTGGAAATTTCCACAGTTAGAACAAGATGAAATCTCTCTATATGTATTTTCAGATGGTAACCATACTTCTAAATCATATGTTTTAATAGCTGAAAATCCAATATCTCCAGTACATAGTTGAACTACTCTATATGGTAATCCTAATTTTTGTAGCACAGTCTCTGCATTTACTACCATTTTTTCTAATTCTTCATTTGAAGTATTTGGATGAGCTAATTTTACCATCTCAACTTTATTAAATTGATGTTGTCTAATTAACCCTCTGATATCTCTACCATATGATCCTGCTTCCCTTCTAAAACAAGGTGAAAATGCAGTATAGTATTTAGGTAGATCCGCTTCTGACAAAGTTTCTCCTCTATGGATATTTGTTAAAGTTATTTCAGAAGTTGAGATTAGGTACATATCATCTTCAGTTTTATACATATCATCACCAAATTTTGGTAGTTGACCAGTCCCTTCACATATTTCAGGTTTAACTAAAATTGGTGTAAGATGCTCTGTGTATCCGTGCTCTGTAGTGTGTAAATCTAGCATAAAGTTAATTAATGCTCTCTCTAATCTAGCTCCTGCTCCTCTATACAGAGTGAATCTAGATCCTCCTAATTTTACTCCTCTTTCGAAGTCTAGTATGTTTAGATCCTCTCCTAGTTCCCAATGAGGTTTAACATCAAAATTAAATTTTGTAGGTTCTCCCCAAGTTCTAACTAAAATATTATCAGTATCATCATTTCCAACTGGTGTAGACTCATGATATACATTTGGGATAGTCATTTGGAAATATTTGATTTCTCCTTCAATTACAGATAATTTCTTATCTATTGCTTTAATACTAGAGCTTACAGATCCCATCTGATCTATAATATGAGATGCATCTTCTCCAGCTCTCTTTAATTTCCCTACTTCCTGTGAAGCATTATTTTTTTTAAATTTTAAAACTTCTACCTCTGATAACAATTCTCTTCTTTCCTCATCTAATTGCTCAAATCTGTCTAAATCTATCTTAGCGTTTCTATTTTTTAGAATTCCTTTTAAAAATTCAATATTATTTCTGATATACTTTAAATCTAACATATTTACTCCTCCATATTTTATATTTTATTTTAATTACTTTTTTTATATCCCATTCTTGTAACTTTAATACTTTTTGTATCTATTTCAGCCAAGGTAAATAAACCCTTTGGAGAAATATTATATAATTCTAAAAAAATCTTATTGCCAATC
>NZ_JBATVM010000200.1:0-15642 GCF_049671765.1 Psychrilyobacter sp. | reverse complement strand
TAGCCTTAACCAGTAATCCAGTTTTTACTATATTTTTAATGGCAATTGTTAGTCTTTCTCGAGGTTTATTAGAACCAATGGTGATGACTATTCAAAATAATTCAATAAAAACTAATAATAGAGCTGTTATGTTATCTCTTTATTCTATGGTTGGAAGTATTGTTTCTTCTGGTATTAATCCACTCATTGGAATTTCAGCAGATAGATCTTTGGAAACTTCTTTCTTGTTTTGTGGATTATTAGGAGTGATAGCGACTATTCTACATTTTTTCTTAAAAGAAAAAAATCCAGTTAATTATAAAGATGGAAGAGTAATTTAGTGTAATATAAAAAAAAGGGTTTAGCACAAAATTGTGCTAAACCCTTTTACTATAACCTACTTAGTTTCTTCAGTTTTTACTTCTACTTTTTTAACTGGCTTAGGTAATAATTCTTTTCTACTTAAGCTTATTTTTCCTTTTTCAGTTGAGATAACTTTAACTTCAAATTCATCTCCAACTTGTAATACATCTTCTACATTAGCTACTCTCTCATGAGAGATTTGAGAAACATGTAATAATCCATCTTTTCCTGGTGCTACTTGCATAAATGCTCCAAATGAAGCTACTTTTACAACTTTAGCAGTGTAGATTTCTCCTACTTCAACATCTTTTACATATCCATTTACTAATTCAACAGTTTTATCTAATGCATCTTTATCTACAGCAAAGATTAATACTTTACCAGTATCATCGATATCAACTTTAGCTCCAGTTTCTTCTACGATACCTTTGATATTTTTTCCAGCAGGTCCGATTAATGCAGATATTTTATCTGTATCGATTTGCATTTGATACACTCTAGGAGCTGTAGCTGCTAATTCTGCTCTAGGAGCTGGGATAGCTGCGTTCATAACACCTAATATTTGTGTTCTTGCTACTAATGCTTGCTCTAAAGCTATTCTCATAACTTCTTCATCTATTCCAGTGATCTTGATATCCATTTGAAGTGCTGTGATTCCTTTAGAAGTTCCAGCTACTTTAAAGTCCATATCTCCTAAATGATCTTCTAATCCCATGATGTCAGTTAAAACTACATAGTCGTCTCCCTCTTTAACAAGACCCATAGCTATTCCAGCTACATGTTCCTTGATAGGTACTCCAGCAGCCATAAGTGATAATGATCCACCACAGATACTTGCTTGAGAAGATGAACCGTTTGATTCAGTGATCTCAGAAACTACTCTGATTGTGTATGGGAATACTTCTTCAGTAGGCAATACGTAAGATAGTGCTCTTTCAGCTAATGCTCCATGACCTAATTCTCTTCTTCCTGGTCCTCTCATGAATCCAGGTTCTCCTACTGAGTAAGAAGGGAAGTTATAGTGAAGATAAAATTTCTTATAGAAAGTTTCATCTAATCCATCGATTAATTGCTCATCATGTTTAGTTCCTAGAGTAGTGAAAACCATTGCTTGAGTTTCTCCTCTAGTAAACATTGCTGATCCATGAGGTTGAGTTAAGATATCTATTTCTGCAAAAAGATCTCTTAATTCATTTGTTTTTCTTCCATCTACTCTATGCTTATTATAAACAATAGCTTCTCTTACTAATTGTTTCATAAGATCATGATAGTATTTAGCGAAATCAAATGCTAAAGCTTTATCTAATTCTTCTTCTTTAGTTTTTTCCATATAATCAGCTGTAAATATTTCTAATAATTCAGCTTCTAATCCATCTACTGCATCTTCTCTAGCATGTTTTCCGATTGTTAATACAGCTTCTTTTAATCTTGCAGTTGCCTTTTCATCGATGAATGATTTAACAGTTTCGTCGATTGCAGGTGCAGCAAATTCAATATTTTCTTTTCCTATTAATGCAGCAAATTCCTCTTGGAATGCACATATTTTTTTGATGTTGTCATGAGCAAATAAAATTGCATCTAACATAACTTTTTCAGATAATTCAGCTGCTCCAGATTCTACCATGTTAACAGCTTCTTTTGTTCCTGCTACTGTTAATTCTAAATCACTTTCAGCTAACTGAGCGGGGCTTGGATTTAAAACAAATTCTTCATTGATTCTTCCAACTGTAACTGCTGATACAGGTCCTAAGAAAGGAATATCAGAAACCATTAATGCTGCTGATGATCCGATGATTCCAAGGTAATCAGTAGTACAAGATTCGTCATATGACATTACTGTATTTACAATATGTACATCATAGTTAAATCCTTCTGGGAACATTGGTCTGATTGGTCTGTCTATTAATCTAGCAGTTAATGTAGCATTTGTAGAAGGTCTAGCTTCTCTTTTCATAAATCCACCTGGCATTTTTCCAGCTGCATAATATTTTTCTACGAAATCAACTGTTAATGGGAAGAAGTCCGCTCCTTTTCTAGGACCTTTACTTCTAGTTGCTGTTACTAGTAATGCAGTTCCTTCACACTCTACTAATACGGCACCTCCAGCTTGTCTAGCTAATTTTCCAGTGGACATTTTTATTACTTTTCCACCAATTTCTAACTCCATGTTTTTTTCATTAAACATATATTCCTCCTATTATATTGGATAAGCACAGGGCATTATCCTTACATTATATTTTGAATTTTTACCACCAAATACTAATTAGATAAAGTGTAAAAATTCGGTTATTTCAATAGGAGACACAAAATAATAAGGGGTAAAAATATAATTTTTTGAATTTATATTTTTGTCTCTTACTACTTATTTATCTCCTATTGCTAGTAATTATATCACCCTATCTTCTTTAAGTAAAGGCTTAAAAAGAACTTTCAAACTATATTTTACCACTATTAAAAGAAAAAAAATAGTTCCTTAGATAAAGATTATTTTGATTGTAATAAGGGGGCTTAAAATTTTTAAAGTTGAGAGAGAGCTAAGAATGAAATTTTATGTTAAAATATAAAGACTAATGAATATGGAGGAGAATATGAAAAAAAAATTAATTATAGGGATATTTTTTATCTTGAGTATCTCTATTTTTGCAAATGAAACATATATAAAAGGGAAGATACTGTCTATATTAAAGGAAGAAGAGTTAATAGATGATGATTACCTTACTTCTGTAACGGATTTTCAAGTGGAAATAATGGAAGGTGAGGAGAAAGGTAAAATATTAATGATAGAGCATCCTACTTATAAGGAAAAACAACATAATTTATCTTTTAAACCCAATATGAATGTAGTCATATATAGGGATACAGATGGATATTATATTGTTGAAAGGGATAGGAGGGGAAGTATCTACCTTTTAGTTACACTTTTTTTAGGATTGACACTTTTTATAGCAAAAAAACAGGGTTTGAAGGCTATAATTTCTTTAGGAATAACAGGATTTTTAATATTTAAATTTATGATACCTGGGATCATATTAGGATTTTCACCTATTTTGATTGCTATAATTATTTTATCGATATCTTCTGTAGTTACTATATTTTTCATGACTGGATTTAACTCCAAAGGAATTCTAGCTATCTTAGGAACCTTAGGAGGAGTTATTTTTGCAGGTATTTTATCTATATTTTTTTCAAAGACTATGGGTCTTACAGGATATACAACTATAGAAAGTATTAACTATGCATCCCTTCTAAAAAATATTAATCTAAAGGAACTGATATCAGCAGGGGTAATTATAGGAAGTGCAGGGGCAGTTATGGATGTATCTATGTCTATTTCCTCAGCTCTTTCAGAGATAAAAACCCATAAACCAAATATTACATCTTTGGAACTATATAACTCTGGAATGAGTATAGGACGAGATATTATAGGAACCATGATAAACACTCTTATACTAGCTTATATAGGGGGATCACTTTTTACAATAATGATCCTTACTATACAGCAAAATGATTTTCCAAATATTAGGATATTAAACTTTGAATTTGTAGGAGTAGAATTTTTACGAGCTTTTTGTGGAAGTATAGGGATACTCATAGCTGTTCCCCTGACTTCATTTTTAGCTTCTAAAATTCATGTAGAAAATAAAGAAAAATAATACTAAATTTTCAATTTTTTTATATTAAAATTATATAATAATAAAAATAGAAGTTTTGCCTGTAAAATACAGTCAAAACTTCTATTTTTTCAATTTTATCTTGTTTATAAAGTTCTTTCCCCCTGAGAGGGAGAGAGTGGCGATAGCCAAGAGAGGATCAAAGAAAAAATTTTAAAGACTAAAAAGTTCATCATCTTTGATAGTAGTATTCTTGGTTTGAAATATTCTAAGGAGTTTTTCAGGGGTAAGATCTTGTTTTTCTGAATCTTTAAAATCCAAGATGATCTTACCTTCGTGGAGCATAATTAACCTGTTCCCATATTTTATAGCATCACTTAAATTATGAGTTATCATAAGGGTTGGTATATTATTAGCCTCTACTATTTTTTTTGTTTTTTCCATGATTAATTTTGATGTTTGGGGATCAAGGGCAGCAGTATGTTCATCTAATAGTAATATTTTTGGTTTATTTAAAGTTGCCATAATAAGAGCAAGACATTGTCTCTGTCCACCAGATAGTAGGCCAACTTCCGTATCTAATTGTTTTTCTAGTCCCAAACCTAACTCAGTTAAAATGTTTTTATAGATCTCTTTCTTTTTTTTATTTAAACCAAGAGTAAGGTTAAATTTTTTTCCTTTGTTATCTGCCATGGAAAGGTTTTCAAAGATTGTCATAGATGGTGCAGTTCCCAAGGTAGGATTTTGGTATACTTTAGAGATAAAGGTATTTCTTTTGTAACTAGCCAAATTTGTAAATTCCTTATTTTCTATGTATAACTTTCCACTATCTGGACTAGTGTTTCCCATAATTATATTTAGAAGGGTAGATTTTCCAGCACCATTACTACCAATGATAGACACAAAGTCACCATGATTTAATTGAAAATCTAATCCTTTAAAAACCTTTTTTTCAGTGCCTAACTCAGAATGAAATGATTTATTTAAATTATTAATTTTGAGCATTTTAGAATCCACCTCCTAATTTCTTTTTAAATAGTAACGGGAACGTTAATTTTAATTTTTTACCTTTAAATGCCATAATTCCAACAGTAAGGATTGCAGTAATAAGTTTTACATCACTAGCATTAAAGCCTATTTTGAGCGAGCCTAATATTATAAATCTGTATAGAATAGAACCGACAATTACGATGGTTGTGATATTAAACATCTTTCCTTTTTTTAAGACGCTTTCTCCAATGATGATAGATGCAAGTCCCGTAACGATAGTACCTGTCCCCATTGCGATATCAGAAAATCCTTGATATTGAGCTAAGATTCCACCAGATAGAGCTACTAGTCCATTGGCTAACATAAGACCAACTATCTTTAATTTTTTTTGGTCTATTCCCAAAGATATAACTAATGTTTCGTTGTCACCTAAAGCTCTGAGAGAAAATCCAAACTTTGTTTTTAGTAGATAATCTAAAAAGAATTTAGATAGGAGAACAATAAATAATATAATAAAAAAATTATATTTGTTTGAAAAAATGTTATCAACTCCAAATAATGGGATGTTGGATCTACCCATTATTCGAAGATTGATACTATATAAACCTGTCATAACAATGATACCAGCCAAGAGATTTGTAATCTTAAATTTGATGTGGATATATCCTGTTATAAATCCTGCAAGGGACCCACCTATGAATGCTACTCCTAAAGCTAAAATTGGGTTGAAACCTTTTATAATAAGGATAGATACAATAGAAGCCCCCATTGGGAAAGACCCATCTACAGTAAGATCTGGAAAATCTAATATTTTATAGGATATATATAGTCCTAAAGCCATTATTGCAAAAATTAGTCCCTGTTCAATAGTCCCTATTAACATAATTTATTTGTATGATAAACATATGAGCTCTATCATAACCCTCCTTTTTTTATTTACTATACTTTCACACTATGGTAAATTTATACCAACTATAATGTGTTCCGTACACACAGTTTATGAAAATTTAGATATTCTTTGTGTCTGAGCTTTTAAATTTTATTAGTATAAAATATTACTTATTTAATAATTTCCATATTTTTCAACTGTTCTTTATTGGGTAAAATTCCATATTTATTCATTTGTTTTTCATTGATAGTTATTTCTGATTTATTTAAATATTCTATGGGCATATTTTCTATTTTTTCTCCATTTAAATATCTTATAACCATCTCTCCAGTCTGATATCCCACTTGATATTCTGATATTCCAGATGAAGCTAGAGCCCCTGCCTTTGTAAAATCTTTGGTAGCGCCGATAACAGGAAGGTCCGCTTTGTTAGCTCTATCTATGATAAGGCTATAAGCCGACGCAATATTATTATCCTTTGTAGTATAGAGTGCATCAACTTCTCCTAACAAACTATCCATGGCAGAAGCGATTTCTGTAACATTAGTGATCCCTCTAGCAATGACTTTATACCCTTCTTTTTCTGCAACTTTACTAAACTCTTCTGTAAGATATGTAGAGTTAGCTTCACTGGTAGTATATATAGTTCCTATTGTTTTTGTTTTAGGAAGTAATTCTTTTATTAATTTTACTTGTTCTCTTACTGGAGACATATCACTGACTCCTGTGATATTTTCACCTTTTAATCCTGCTATTACAGGGTTAGTTACGGCTGTAAAAAAAAGTGGCTTTTCATGTACTTTATTTAAAGCTGCTTGAGCACTAGGAGTAGTGATAGCTACTATAATGTCAGAACTTTCATTAAATTGAGCTGCTATAGTCTGAGCTGTTATAAAATCTCCTTGAGCATTTTGATAGTTAAATACAATTTTATCTTTGTATTTGCTATTTTTCAGAGCGTCTTCTACTCCACTTCTAATTAAGTCTAGCGATGGATGTTCCACAATTTGAGTGATACCAATATTTATTTGTTCTGAGATATTCACTGTTTCTTTACCCTCTTTATTTTTTCCCTTACACCCTACTAAACTCATGATTAAAATGATTCCTAAAATTAATTTTTTCATTTTCTTGCTCCTTTTTAATTTATTTTTATTTTTTAAAATAATAAAAAAGAGATTAACCCATTAGGATTAACCTCTTCTGTATAATAATTTTTTTGTATCTAAAAAACAACAATATTGTTATTATTTTCTTAGATATATTTTGAAATTATATATAACTACAGCAACTATTGGTCAAAAACAGATTTACTTAATAATTCGGTATTAAATTTATTAGAATCGTTTTTGCACCACCAAGTAAGTCTCTTAGACATAATAGTCACCTCCATTTAATTTTTTATTTGAGTAATCATATAATAAATATAATATAATTGTCAATATAATTTTTATTTTTTTTGAAAAGTGTTAGAAAAAAATAGATAAAAGTGTATAATTATATTAAATATAAACATAAAATATATAGGGTGGTAGAGATGGAAATAATAACTTGTCACATATATGCAGATTTAGACGCACTTTCCTCTATGGTTTTGATAAAAAAATTATATCCTAATGGGATATTGGTTTTTCCAGGACATATTGGAAAAAGTGTAAAAGCTTTTGTTAATCTATATCAAAATTTTTTACAGGTGAAAAAAATAAAAGATATTTCCATGGATAAAGTAACTAAACTAATAGTTGTAGACACTTCAAAGAAAAATAGAATAGGTTTATTCGAACAACTATTAGATAGAGAAGATGTAGAAGTTATAATTTATGATCATCATAAAATTAGTGAAAATGATATAAAAAATCGAAAGATTATCAGAAAAAATTATGGATCTAATACAACTAATATATTAGAAGTTCTTTTAGACAATGATCCGGATATTAAATTTGAGGAGATAGAAGCTACTATAGGTCTTATGGGCATCTATGAAGACACAGGAAATTTTAGTTTTGACAGTACCACTCCAAAAGATTTAGAGATGGCATCTTATTTATTAAAAAAGAATGGAAATTTATCCAAGGTCAATGAATATGTTCAAAAAGGATTAGAAAAAGAGCAACTAGAGATATTTATAGAACTTATTGAAAATTCGGAGTTCATAGAGATAGATGGAGAGGTAGCACAACTAACATACTATAAAAGTGATGATTTTATTTTTGGTATGGATGAGTTGATAAATAAGATACAGTATCTAGGGAAATCCAGTTTGTGTGTTATTTTATGTGGAAATAATAAAAGAGTAAGTATTATAGGAAGATCTTCAAATAAAATAAATGTAGCTAAAATTTTAAAAGATTATAATGTAGGAGGGCATGAATATGCTGTTTCTGGTATAATTAGAGATCAAAATATAGAAAATTTATATGCTGATATTAAAAAAAAAATAAAGAAGGTAATTAAGCCTAGTAAAAAATCTATAGATATAATGAATGTGCCAGTTAAAACAATTTTAAAAGGTACTAAAATTAAACTTGCTTATAAGATAATGTATAGGATGGGATATGGTGGGTTGCCCATTGTAGAAGATGGGAAAATTGTAGGAATAATCACAAGAAATAGTGTAGACAAAGCTCTAAATCATGGATTTTCAAATGCACCTGTAAGTGCTTATATGACTTCAGAAGTAATTACAGCAAATTTAGATCTTAGTGTTGAAGAATTAAAAGCTCTTGTTGTAGAAAAAGGAATTGGAAGGGTCCCTATAGTTGATAGTGAAGGAAAGATACTTGGAATAGTAACTAGAACTGATATATTAAAATCTATCTACAGTAAAAACCCCGTAAGAAAAGCAAAAAAATTAAAGTTTGAATCGGAAATAAAAAATGATATAGAAGAGGTTGTGCCAGAAGAACTCTTGAAATTACTGAAAGTTATAGAAGCGGTATCAAAGAAAAGAAAAGAAAGAGTCTTCTTAGTAGGAGGGATTGTAAGAGATCTTATCTTAGGAATAAATAATAAAGATATTGATATAGTAGTAGAGGGAGATGGGATAAAATTTGCTATTGAATTAAAAGATGTACTAGAGGCAAAAAAAATAAGAATACACGAAAAATTTAAAACAGCAATGGTAGTAGTTAACGAAGATTTAAAATTAGATATAGCTAGTTCAAGATTGGAATATTATGAGTACCCAACCTCACTTCCAGTAGTGGAATATGGAAATATTCGAGATGATATGTATAGGAGAGATTTTAGTATAAATGCCATGGCGTTGGAGATTGATAGTTATAATTTTGGGAAACTAATTGATTTTTATGGTGGCTATGATGATCTTAAAAATAAAAAAATTAAAATTTTACATAATTTGAGTTTTATAGAAGATCCTACAAGAATAATAAGGGCATTTAGATTTGCTGCTAGATATGGATTTGAACTAGGGAAAGATACAGAGATCTTTTTAAAAAATGCAATAAGCGATGGGTTTTTGAAAAAAATATCTTGGCCTCGAGTTAAACAGGAACTAGAAATTTTATTTTCGGATAAAAATTTAACTAGAGGGATGGAATTTTTAAATAAATATAACGTATTTAGTGAAATTAATCCTAACATTGAATATGACTTGGAGATGAAAGAAAATATAGGAAAAGTAGAAAATTTTAAGGAACTTCTAGATTTTGTAAAGGTTAAAAGGTGGCTATTGGTATTTTTGATTATATTAGAAAATTTAGAGAAAAAAGAGTTAGATTTAGTGTTTAAAAAATTTAATTTTTCAAATAAATTTATAGAAAAGTATGATTATGGTATATTAATAAGGGAACGAATACTTGAGAAGTTAGATTCAGTAGATAAAAAATCAGATATATATAATGCACTGAAAAATATATCGATGGAAATAATAACTCTTATTTATATTCAAAATAAAAATGAAAAAATAAAAATAAAAATAGAAGATTATATCTATAACTTATCTAAAATAGAACCTCTTATTAGTGGGAAGGATCTTCTGAAAAATGGAGAATTACCAGGGGTAGAATTCAAAGAAAAACTAAATGATTATTTTATGAAGCAACTAGATATGAAAGAACCAACAAAGGAAAAAATATTAAAAATGTAGGAGGAGAGATGAAAATAAATTTTTTATACATATTAGTGATATACAATATTTTTGTTATTACTCTAAAAACAGAGTCAAAACCGCTATCTTCTAAAGAAAATCCCATAGAAATTTCGACTATTGATTCAAAGATTGAATTAAAGAGATCTCAAATAATGGAATTGGAAAAATTAAAAAAATCAATCATGAAGAAAAAAAAATCTGGTGAAAGAATTAAAGTAGGGCTTGCTCTAAGTGGAGGTGGGTCTAAAGGATTTGCTCATATAGGAGTGATTCGAGTTTTGGAGGAAAATAATATCCCCATAGACTACATTAGTGGAACTAGTATGGGAGGGATTGTAGCCGGTTTATATGCAGTAGGCTATAGCCCAAATGAGATAGAAGTTATTGTGAAAACTATGGACTGGAAATATAGATTGTCTAATGATCCTATGAGAATAGATATTCCATTGGAAGAAAAATTTAAATCTGAAAAATATTTTGCTTCAGTAACTTATGATAATAAATTAAATTTTAGTCTTCCAAAGGGAGTTTTAACAGGAGAAAAATCATATTTAAAATTAAAAGAGTTATTTTGGGATGTAAAAGATGTAAAATCTTTTAATGAATTTAAACCTATTCTACGGGTAATTGCAACAGATTTTAATACAGGAAAAGCTAAAAGTTTTGACCATGGAGATTTGGCTCTCATTGTAAGTGCTAGTATGGCAATTCCTACTATATATGACCCTGTAAAAATAGAGGATAAAGTTTACATAGATGGGATGGTTTCTAGGAATTTACCAGTGGAAGACCTTTTTTTAGCAGGAGCAGATATTGTTATTGCTAGTGATGTAGGGGCTCCTCAAATAAATCAATTAACATATAATTTATTGACTGTAGTAAGTAAAATTTCTACATATAGAGGGAAAGAATCTACAGAAAAGCAAAGGGAATTAGCAACTGTAATAATAGATCCTGATGTTAAATTAGAGGATGCGACAAATTTTGATAATTTTGACACCCTAATATCTAAAGGGGAGTCAGCAACTAAAGAAAAATTGAAAGAATTAAAAAAATATGAAATCTTAAATATAGAAAAAGAAAATCGAAACCGAGGAACTTTAGAGGAAGTATACATAGACAAAATTAAAATTAATGATTTTCAATTTTTAGGAGAAGAGATCAAAAATGAAATAATAAAAGATCATTTGAACAAAAAAATTCCAGGAAAAGTAAGTTATAAAGATTTGGAAAGTTTAATGATGAAACTCTATGCTATGCCATATATTGAAAAATCTTACTATACAATTGATGGGTCTACATTAAACATAGGTGTAGATGAAAATGATTTGAATTTTATAAGAGTTGGAGCAAACTATAATTCTGATGTAGGAGCAAAATTAGCTATAGGAACAGATCTTACAAAAATAGGGAAAATAGGTAGGGTAACATCTTTAGAAGTTGAGGTAGGAGATTATAAAACTTTTGAATTTGATAACTTTTGGTATTATGGAGAAAAAAATAAAATAGGAGTGAATTTAAATTTTGGATATGAGGAAAATCCTTTATATATCTATGATGAAAGAAGTTTAAAAGCTGAATCTACAGAGAAGAATAAGTTTATAGATCTTAGTTTAACAACTAAATTATTTAGGCAATTTGATCTATCCGCTGGAGTGAAATATATAGATACTAAAAATGAATTTGATGTTGGATCTGATGAATATAAAAAACTTTTAACTCAAAACTATATATATCAAGAAGTCTATTTAAAGCTTGTTTTAGATAGAAAAAATAGCTCGATCTATCCTACCAAGGGTAGTTATTTACAAGCTAGACACGAAGTCGGGGGAGTAGGGAGTGATGATGTTGAATATTATAGTGAATTAGCGATAATACAAGGTTATATACCGTTAACTTCAAAACTTTCATTGAATGCTTCTTTAAGTGGAGGAGTGATTACTGGTGAGGATATTCCTTTAGGAAATCATTTTAAAATAGGGGGAATAAACAACGATTTGGACAATAATTATATTTCGTTTTATGGTTATAATATGATGCGAGAGTTAGCTTCTCAATTTGTAGTAGGTCAGTTAGGAGCACAATATATGATCTATCGAAATATATATGTATTAGCTAAAATTAATGTATTATCTTATACTGGTGTAGAGGATAATCGCTTAATAAATAATAGCGACAACTTGATATTTAAAAAATTTGAAAGTGGATATGGGATAACTTTAGGTTATAAATCTATTTTTGGGCCAATAGAACTTTCAGCAACTAATGATGCAGATTCTTCTAAAAGTGCAATAATATCAGTTAATATGGGATATGTATTTTAAAAAAATGAGGCTGAACCCAAAAGGTAAAGCCTCATTTTTTTATGTTATATATTTTTTATAATAAGATCTGAATTTTTTAATTTTGGAACATAATGGATATTATTTGACCTGAAGTATCTTGTATCAGAAGTAGTATCTATAACCTCTACAGATTCTTTTGGTTTTCCAATAGCGATTAAGACTCCTAAATCATAGTCATCAGAGATCTCTAAAAGATCTTTGATAATAGGTTTATTATATGCACCGAGAAGACAGCCACCATACTTCATATCTCTTAGCTTTAACATGATATTTTGACTGGCGATTCCCATATCAAAATTAAATAAAGCTTCATTAATACCTATCTTTTTTTCGTTTAACATTAGAATATAAGCTGATGGAGATTCATCCTCTTTAGGACTCCAGTTTATAAAACCAGCCCATTTAGTATGTGGAAAAACTTGACTACAAATTTCTTCATTTGATATTAAAACATATCTTATACATTGTGCATTTCTAGCAGAACCAGAGTATCTAGCAATTTCAATAACTTCTTCTAACTCTTTTTTATTGATCTTCACCTTTTCAAAACTTCTAAAAGATCTTGTTTGTCTTATTAATTTATCAATCAAAAATATTACCCCCTTTATAAACATATCTACTAAAAGTATCTTTCAAAATACGTCATATGTCAATAGTAAGAAGGGTATAAATTTTATTTTAATGTTTATTTAATGTTTTATCTATTAAATTTTAATATGACTAAAATTTAATAGACACAATATCACATTACTTTTTATTTTTCTTTTCTCTGTTTATTTTGATAAAATTATAATTTCCATGGATTTTTCTTTTATATCCAAAATTTGTAATAGTAGGAAAGATCCCTATTCTCCTAATTTGGAAGAGATCATCACTGAGACAATACGAACCTGAATCAGTAGAAACTGCATATGGATATCCAATTTCAATAACTAATTTTTTAGCTCTGTCATCTAAATCTCCATAGGGATAGGCAAAGGAATTTAATTTTATATTTAATTTATTTTCAGTAATCTCTTTATCTTTAAATATTTCCTCTTTCATCTGAGCATCATTTAATTCAGATAACCTTGGATGACTAAGAGTGTGACCTCCAAATTCAATGAGACCAGTATCTCTCATCTCCTCTAACATAGATAAATCCATCATTTTAAAAGTTTTTTCATCGGTTAAATCCACATCCCACTTATTATAGGTTCTGTTAGAAACTAGATAGATGATAGCTTTGAATCCAAATTCTTTTAGGATAGGGAGTGCATATGTATAATTATCTATATAACCATCATCAAAAGTTAGCATAACATATTTTTTTTCAAATCTTTTATGGATAGGAATATTAGCTAGATCACCAAAAGTAATAGGGATATAACCTCCATTCTTTAAAATCTCCATATGGTCTCTAAATTGATCGATAGTCACATAGGTACCGTGTTTTCCAGATTCTGTATCTAGATCTTTTATTACTCTATGGTACATGATCACAGGGATATCATATTTGTTTACTCGTACCCACTCTCTTTGATATGTTTTTTCTAAAATATCTACAATTTTATCGATATTAAAATTTTCTGTGATAAGATCTATTACCTCTGTAGGAGTTTGATTTAATTTTACTCCATTTTCTATCTCTGATTTAATAAAATTCCAATCAAAATCATGGGGTGTTCTATCTCCTACATCTCCAAAATTAGAAGCTAAAGCTTTAGATACTGTATCTACATCTATTATGCCAATTTCTTTTGCTTCTCCAATAGCTAGAGTAGGTCTCCCCATGAGTAAACTCTCCATAGCTACCCTTCCTGCTCCTATAATTAGATCGGAATTAGCCATATATTCATAGACATTATCAATATATCCTGTAAAGTTTACTTTATCTTTAAATTTATTAAATCTTTCGGGAATCTCTTTTCCACCGATTATATTTACAATATATTTATCTAAATCAATTGAATTAGAGAGAAGATTATAAGTTATATCTGCTTTAGGGCCTGATAAACGACCAATGATAGATATTACTTTTTTTGAGTTTTTAGGAGGGACCGAGATTTTAAATTTAGTTAGATCTATCCCGTTTCTAAGAACTTTAATTGTAGAAGGAACTACATCAAAGGTTTCTATTAAATCTTTTTGGATGTTTTCGCAAACTGCATATCCACATCCGATTGGTTGTTTTCTTTTTCTATGCTTAGAAACATGTTGCATCCCATGAACAGTAGTTATAAATGGAGTTTTTGTAAATTTACAGGCTATCTCTGTACTCCAAGCAGAAGCACGGGAATGTGCATGGACTACATCTATCTTATTTTTCTTTATGATTTTTATTAATTTTATTACTTGATCTACCCTTTGGAAGATATTTCTCTTGTTAAATGCAAGGGGGATATATTCACCTCTGTTTTTCTTTGTTAGTGTATCGGAAACAAAATATAAATTATGCCCCCTATCTATTAATTTTTCTCCTATTTCAACTGCATATACTTCAGCTCCTGTAACTTCTAGCTGAGATAATGCCATCAATATATTCATTAAATTCCTCCTTGAATTTAGTTTTTGATTTTTTTAGATGCAACGTCACGTTGCTATTTTATAGGTTTATTATACCATAAATTGATTTTCTGATTGGTAGGAAATTTTTGTGTTTTATAGGTTTAAAAACTATAGAAGTAGAAATATAATATTTTTTGTAAAAGGATTTTTTTATTTAATTTTACTTTTTTTCCACATTATTTTAGTCAAACTTTAATTTAAATTATAAAAGTAGTATAATGTGTTTAAAAGAAGTGAAAAAAAGCCTTTAACCTTTTCGCTTTGAATTTTTATTTATCAAACAAAAAGGAGAAGTATGGAAATCAAAAATAGTTTAAAAGAATGTGTTTTTTTTAAAATAAATAATTGCTTTAAAATAGATATGAATAGAATAATTTTATTCTGTAATCTTATTTATATTTCATTAATTTTAAAAATAGTGATTAATGAAAAACTTTGGAAATATCAACAAACAATTACTTTGAAATATTCCATATATAATTTATTTGTCATTCTAACTTTATTAACACTTTTTTATTTAATGAACTCGTCAATAAATCTGAAAAAAATTAAAATGTTATATAAAATAAGTTTTACTATACTAGCTTTAGTTTTTATTATTTACAGTTCTAAAATCTACTATGAAATAATACTTTTTTTTAATTATATAAAATATTTTTTTATTATATATCATATAGAAATTTTTATTATTTTTTATATATTATCAATATTGGAATTAAAGCAGTATTTATATAGAGAAAACATCAATAAAAACACAGAGAGAAAAGTTGAACTATATGAAGAAAGAAAAAAAGATTTGGATTTATT
>NZ_JBATVM010000199.1:0-2016 GCF_049671765.1 Psychrilyobacter sp. | reverse complement strand
GAATTAACTAGATCTGTAAAAGCTAATTTAAAAGTGGATTGGTATGAAAAGGAATCAGCACAAGCAACGATGAGAAAAACTATAAAAAGATTACTTAGAAAATATAAATATCCACCAAAAGGACAAGAAAAAGCAATGGAGACAGTCTTAAGACAAGCTAAATTAATGTGTGAAGAAATGGTAGCATAATTTTTTTTGGTCAAAATATACTGTATTTAATTTAAGGGGGAAGAATGTCATTGTTTAATAAAATAAACATAGAAAAATATGATTTTTTCAAAGAAATTAAAAATCAAATTAAAGATTTGAAAGGTATGATTATTCCTAAACCTTATACAGAAAAACAAATTATAAAAGGATTAGGCAAAAGAAGAGGGAAGGAACCCCTTATCTATAAAATACCTTCTAGAACAGTAAAAAATAAATACTATGAAAAAGGTATAAATTGTGATGAATTTAATTTTTCTTTTTCTTTATTGAAACAAAAAAAATATTTTGATAGGAAAACTTTTAACACAGAGTTACCTTACTGTTCGAAGGAGGGAGGTTGTAATTTTACAACTATTGGTGGTTTATTTGAGTTATTAGGTGTTGCAGAATATAGAGAAAATAAATATGTTTTTATAGATAAAAAAAATGATTTAGGAGAATGTTTTATATGAATATAAAAAAAGAACATTTAAAAAGGAAATACATAATCTAGGAAGAAGTAGTTTAATACTATTAATTATTTCATCTTTCATAAAAATAATCACTACTATTTTCCCTGCTATTACTAGTTATTTTGATGGATATGGGGTTTATATTGTGATCCTAGTAGTCGGAGGACTTTTCTTTCATGCTGTGCTTTCAGAGATAAAATCATTACTTGAAATAATTAAACTCAAAACAAGTAAAAAATAATATCAAATACTAAGAGTCAAAAATTATTTTGGCTCTTTTTTTATTTTATACTTAACAGGAAAAAATATTTATGCTATCCTTTAAATAAGACCAAAGAAAAATATATTTTATTTTAGGGGGAGATTTATTATGAATAGGAAAGAAAAAGCTGATTGGAGAAAAGTTGAAGCAATTATGACTCAATTATCTACTGATAATTTTGATGGAAAGTTAGTTTTAGAGGTAGAACAAGGAAAAATATTATTCTGTGAAAAAGTTTCTAAAAAAACTTATATTGACAATCGACCTAACAATGTTATATATTCTAAATAACAGAAACATTACAAATAAATATTAACTAATCATGGTACATCGATGTGATAATCCCATCGTGTTTGATTAGAGGCTGAGTATATTTTTAAGAGATGTGACTTTACCATCTTTATAGAATTCAGAACAATTGGGAGAAGATCTTCAGGAATTATTGTATAAATAATTTGTCTGCGTGAAACTCCAGCCATATGTCATCGGATAAATACCGAGGCAGTGCATAGACTAGTATAAGTCTATACACTGCCTCTTTTTTTTGTTTTTTTATAAGGGAAATAGTTAATCTAAAGGGAAACTATTTAAATATTGAGATGGTGGGAACTCAATTACCCAACAGGGGGTGCTTATGAACTGGAAGAAAAAGAAAGAAATAAGATTATCTGAAATGGAACTTTTGGAAATCAAAAGAAAGGATCTTGCCAAGGTTGGATGGTTGGCTATGAATAAAACAGAAAAAGAACAGCTAAGAAAGCTTATAAATTTTAATTGGTATAAGATGCCAGACTATGCCAAAGCCAAAATATTAAAAGATGATTATATAAAATTTGAAACTCAGGAACTATCTGTAAAATTTGCTGAGAAATTAAAGAAAAAATAAATTATATATTTTTAAAGATATTACATTAGGTGGACCTCCTAAAACAAATCACCAATGTAATATCTCTATGAATATATAAGAAGGAGGTGAATCTATGAGATGTTAATTAGAGATAAGTTAGAAAGAGTAGGAATAGATAAGTTAGTTCTTTCTGGAATAAAAATAGAGACAGATAAAAAATCATTATTTACTGAAGGTCAAGGATG
>NZ_JBATVM010000198.1:0-6898 GCF_049671765.1 Psychrilyobacter sp. | reverse complement strand
TACTTCTTTACCTAAGAGTAGTTATCCTATGAGGATGAAATCTCAAAATTTAAATGAATTTTTTCCAGATGTAATAAAGAAAAATATGAAGTTAGCTTTCCATCAGTGGAAAAAAATGCCTAATTTTATATCTAACGAAGCACTCCTAATAGGGCCTGAAACAAGAACTTCTGCACCGGTTAAGATTACTAGAAATGATGTAGGAGAGTCTATCAGTACAAGGGGATTGTATCCAATAGGTGAAGGTGCCGGATATGCCGGTGGAATAACTAGTGCTGCCATAGATGGATTAAAAATTATAGATAGTATATTTGCTGAATAAATAAATTAAATTACTATTTAGGCTTCCACAGGATTTCCACGAAACTATTCTATATTTGAATACCTTATACTATTGGTGTTCTGAGGAATAAATAAAATAACAGTTATCATCCTAAAATAAATTCTATATAACATGGGAAAAAAACCACATCCAGGTCAATGTTACCAAGGATGTGGTTTTTTAGTTTATTTCTATAAAATAACAAAATTAAGACTTATTTCTTATGATATTTATAAATCTTTTAACAAAAGATCATATTGAAAGTTCTCTCTCGCTTCATCTATTTTTTCTAATATTTCCTTAGATTCCTCTCCTACATTTTGGCTATAACCTATCTCTGTAATTTGAGAAATAATATAGCCAATAGAAATAATTTCTATATTTTTAGAGAGTTTATACTTTCTTTCATCACTAGATGTAACTATTTCCACTATAAAATTTAATTTTGCCAGCATATTTAGTATATCCTGAGTTACTCCTATTGCAATTCCAAGCTTGTGGGATAATTCATTGGTACTCATTGGCAATTTATTTTCCTCATAGTTTTTTATAAGATAGTATATGCACACTATAGATATATCTCTTTTAGATGAAAAATTTAAATTTATCTCATTTATAGTGTAGGAGTACTTATAGGAATTTTGTATGATAAAGGACAGATGAGCTCCCAATAAGATAATGAACCACACTATCTTTTGCCACATTATAAATATAGGTATAAGGGAAAAACTCCCATAGATTGCATTATAGTTTAATAAACTAACCTGTATATGAATAAAAATAGATTGCGTTATTTGAAATACAATCCCTGAAAATAATCCTGCTATAAATGCTGTAGATAATTTAACCTTTGTATTTGGGATGATTAAATATATAAGGGTAAAGAATATTATGATAAGGACCTGTGGAATGAAATTCAAAATTCCTAGTAACTCTGGGTGTATCTTTAATATGAAGACTTGTAATATTGCAGAGAGTCCATTAGATAAGACTATAATTAATGGAAATAAAAAAATAAGTGACATATAATCGGTTACCTTTCTTACAAAACTTCTTGATTCTTGTACTTTCCATATTTCATTAAATGATTTTTCAACTGCAGAAAATATTTTTATAACCGACCAAATTAAAAATAAAATTCCTGTTCCTGCTATTAATTCTCCCTTGGTATTTTCCAAAGTTCTCTGGGAAAAAATCAAAATTTGATCTAAAATTTCATCCTGTAAAAAAAAGGTCTTATATAATTCATCTTTTATTATTTTTTCTACTCCAAATCCTTTAGTAATAACAAAAGCTATTGCAATTACAGGTACAATAGTAAGAAGGGAATAAAATGTTAGTGCAGATGACCAAAGATCAGACCTACTTTTTTTATAATTTTCAAATGTAAATAGGATTAACTTTAGTATTTTAAAGATTAATTTATTACTCTGGCTAATTTGCTTTCTTATCCCCTGTATAAAATTTCTTATAGTAAATTTCACTTTTACCAACTCCTAGTCCTAATTTTTCATCCATATTATTATGGTAGGATTTATAATTATTTATGTGTATACTTAATATTATATACTTTACTAAGTATAACTATATATTCCTATGAAGTATATAGCTTTTTATAATCAAAATAAAAACAATTCGTATTTTGACTATTTCGTCTATAAATTTCTTTCCTACTATAAATCATTTTAATAAAAAATTTAAAATGTAACAACTAAATAATTATTAAAATCCTTTAAGCTCAATAATAACAACAATTTTAGATGAAAAGTAATATTTATAAAACTTTAGTTATAAAATTAACATCAGTTTAAAATTACGACAGTTATTTAATAAAGTTAGATTATATAAATTACCTTGTAAATATAGCAAATATTATGATAAACTAATTAAACGGAGGTGTTTAATAAACATGATAATTAAACCAAGAGTAAGAGGAAGTTTAGCTCTAAACTGCCATCCCATGGGATGTAAAAAAATAGTTGAAGACCAAATTAAAATTGCAAAAAATAGTAAGCAATATGAAGGTGCTAAAAAGGTACTAATTTTAGGAGCTTCTTCAGGATATGGATTATCTACTAGAATTTCATTAGCATTTGGCGGAAGTAAATCTGATACCATTGGAGTTTCTTTTGAAAAAGAAGGTTCAGAAAAAAAAGTTGGAAGTGCTGGTTGGTATAACAATATTTGGTTTAAAGAAGCCGCAGAAAAAGAAGGATTAGTTGCTAAAAACTTTATTGGGGATGCTTTCTCCCATGAGATGAGAAAAGAAGTTATTGAATATATAAAAAAGGAATTTGGAGGTAAAATAGACCTTCTAATATATAGTGTCGCTTCTGGAGTAAGACAAGATCCTAATACTGGTGTTGTTTATAGATCTTGTATTAAACCTATAAATGAAGAGTTTGGTGGATACACACTAAATATTCAAAAAGAAGAAATTGAATATATGAGTGTTGATTCTGCAACAGAAGAAGAAATTGCAAATACTATTAAAGTAATGGGTGGAGAAGACTGGAGCCATTGGGTAAATGCTTTGGTAGATGAAGATGTCTGTAATGATGGTTTTAAAAGTATAGCCTATTCATATATTGGAGGAGACATCACTCGTGCAGTATATAGAGATGGAACTATTGGTAGAGCAAAAGAACATTTAGAAAATAGTGCTATAAGTTTAAATTCTTTGGTAAAAGACAAATTAAATGGAGAAGTGTATACTGCTGTCAATAGAGCAATAACTACAAAGGCCAGTGCTTTTATTCCGTGTTTTTCAATATATGCTTCGGTACTATTTAAAGTCATGGCAGAAAAAGGACAAGAAGAGCCGTGTATGGAACATACTCATAGACTTCTTTCGGATATGATCTATGGAGATTCTCCTAATTTTGATATACAAGGTAGGATGAGACCGGACTCTTTGGAATTAAATATGAATATTCAAGAAGAAAGTGTAAATATATACAAAAACATTACAGAAGAGAACTTCAAAGAGCTGTGCGATTTTAAATTATACAAAAAATATTTCATGAATTTAAATGGTTTTGAAGCAGTTGGAATTGATTATGATGTAGATGTAGATTTAGAGTGGTTGTCAACTTTAAGACCTTAAGTTCTGATTGTGGATAATGTGGGTTTTATGGACATATTTTAACGAAATTATTTGCACTTTTTTTTGAATTATGATATTCTAAATTTGTAGAAACATTTATTCAAATTATTAGGAGGATTAAAAAAAATGGCATCAAAAACAGTAAAAATCACAAATGACACAGGATTACATACAAGACCAGGAAACGAATTCGTAACTGTAGCTAAAACTTTTGAATCAAAAATTGAAGTTGAAAATGAAGCGGGTAAGAAAGTGAAAGGAACATCACTATTAAAATTATTATCTCTAGGGATAAAAAAAGGAACTAACGTAACTGTTCATGCAGAAGGATCAGATGCTGAGACTGCTGTTGAAAAATTAACAGATCTTTTAGCAAACTTAAGAGACTAATCACTTAAGATAGAAGGTTTGACCTTCTATCTTTTTTTTAAAAATTTTTAATTACGGAGGTTCTCAAAATGAGAAAATTAATAGAAGGTATAGATGCTTCTCCAGGAATTGTTGTTGGAAAAGCATTTTTATATAAAGAAACAGAATTATTTATTAATAAAGATAAGGTAATAGATGCAAAAAATGAAGAAAAAAGATTATTGGATGGTAGAGATGAATCTAGAGAGCAATTGTTTGAGATAAGAAAAATGACTGCTAAAAAATTAGGAGAGGATAAAGCCACTATTTTTGATGGTCATATTACTCTTTTAGAAGATGAAGATCTATTTGAAGAAGTAGTTGAATTAATTGAAGATGATCAAATATCAGCTGAATATGCACTTTCTCAAGGAATAGAAGTATATTGCGATATGTTATCTAATTTAGATGACCCTTATTTAAGGGAAAGAGTAGCAGACCTTAGAGATATAGCCAAAAGATGGTTATACAATATCACAGGAACTCCAATTATAGATTTAGGAAACCTTCCTGCTGAGACTGTTATCATAGCCAATGACTTAACACCGTCAGATACAGCTCAAATCGATCTTAAAAATGTTGTAGCATTTGTTACACAAATAGGTGGTAAAACAGCACATTCTTCTATTATGGCTAGATCTTTAGAACTTCCTGCCGTTGTAGGGACAAAGACTATCTTAAATGATGCTAAAGAAGGAGAAACAATCATTGTCGATGCATTAACTGGTAAAGTTATTATCAACCCTACCAATGAAGAAATTGTAGTAGCTCTTAAGACAAAAGAAAAATTTAATGTTGAAAAAGAAGAATTAAAGGAATTAAAAGATAAGAAAGCAACATCTAAAGATGGAATCACTGTAGGAGCTTGGGCTAACATTGGTGGGCCTTCTGATATTGATGGTGTCCTTAGAAATGGTGCTGATGGAATAGGTCTTTACAGAACTGAATTTTTATTTATGAATTCTGATAAATTTCCTACTGAAGAGGAGCAATTTGAGGCATATAAAGAAGTAGTCGAAAGAATGAATGGTCTTCCTGTAACTATTAGAACAATGGATATCGGTGGAGACAAAGCATTATCTTATATGGAGTTACCTGAAGAGGAAAATCCATTTTTAGGATGGAGAGCAATCAGAGTTTGCTTAGATAGACCTGCAATCTTAAAAACACAATTTAGGGCCTTACTTAGAGCTTCTGGATTTGGATATGTTAAGATCATGCTTCCTATGATAATTTCATTAGATGAAGTTAGACAATCAAAAGTTTTGTTAGAAGAATGTAAGGCCGAATTAAAAAATGAGGGTATCAATTTTGATGGAAATATCCAATTAGGTATTATGGTTGAAACTCCAGCTGTAGCATTTAGAGCAAAGTATTTTGCTCAAGAAGTAGATTTTTTCTCAATTGGTACAAATGATTTGACTCAATATACACTGGCTGTAGATAGAGGAAATGAAAAAATCTCTAGTCTTTATGATTCTTTCAATCCTGGTGTGTTAGCAGCTATCAAATTATCTATAGAAGGTGCTCATGAAGGTGGAATACCTATCTCTATGTGTGGAGAATTTGCAGGAGATGAATTAGCAACTCCTATCTTATTTGGTATGGGATTAGACGCATTTTCAATGTCTGCTATCTCTGTATTAGGTATTAAAAGAAATATTATTCACTTAGATAAAAAAGAATGTGAAGCATTAGTTGAAAGAGTAATGACTATGGCTACTTCTGAAGAGATTAAAACTGAAATAAGAAAATTTAACGAAAATTTATAAAAATTTATAAAAATTTATAAAAATTTATAAAAGAGGACAATAACAATAAAATTATTGTCCTCTTTTGCTTTTGAAATTCTTCTATCATTAACAAAAGCTAATAAAAAATTCTATTTACACATTTCGTAAACTTTAATGATTTCTTCTTTAGTAATTGGTCTCGGACCAGGAGTAGTTTCAAGATTTGGACCTTTAAACATTCTAACTATATCGTCAGCCATTCTTTCAAACTGATCAGATGGAATATCAACATCTGAAAGAGTTAAATAAGAATCTGTAGATTTTAACCATTCAACAACTTTACCTGATAGCATTTTTGCAGCTTTTATATCATCTTGCTCTGTTACACCAAAACATCTTCTAGCTAATTTAGCCCATCTGTGTGGTAATACATCTGCAAATAATTCCAAGTATGGTGGGATTACAACAATCATACCTCTACCATGTGGTAAGTCATAAATTGCACTTAAAGGCATCTCTATTGAATGCATTGGAATACAACCTGTTCTACCAAGAGCCTGGATACCTGACCAACCAAATATAGAACATAGAGCTAGTTGTCCTCTAACTTCAGTGTCTTGAAGGTTATTGATAATTTTATCAAAGTTATCCATCAATGTAAGGATCATACCCTCAGTTTGTCTGTCTGCAAATTCAGATTCAGCATGACTAGAGAGGTAGTGCTCTACTAAATGAGAGAAAATATCTACACAACTATCTTTAGTAATACTTAAAGGAACAGATGTTAATAACTCAGGATCAACAATTGCTACTTTAGGGAATCTATAAGCAGATCTAGAGAAACTTTTTTCATTTGTTTCAGCATTAGTTAAAACTCCACCTGCATTACATTCTGAACCAGATGCAGAAATAGTAGGAATAGAGATAATAGGGAATGCACCGGTATATTCTCTAGGTACTCTGTCTCCTAAAACAACATAGTCCCAAGCTAATCCACCAGAAAAACTAGTAGCAGCTATATATTTAGATCCATCAATAACACTTCCGCCACCGAGAGCAATAACAAGGTCACATTTCTCAGCTTTGAATATTTCAATAGCCTTATCGATAGTTTGTGTTCTTGGGTTAGGTTCAATTCCTGTAAATGTTACAAATTCAATTCCTGCAGCTTTTAATGAAGCTTCAACTTTATCTATAATTGGATCTAAAAATCCACCTCTTGCATATGTTGCGATCATAGCTTTCTTACCATGATTTTTAGCTATTTCTCCAACTTCGTTGATTCTACCGTTACCGTAAGCAATCTCTGTTGGGAAATTCCAGTTAAAA
>NZ_JBATVM010000197.1:0-5318 GCF_049671765.1 Psychrilyobacter sp. | reverse complement strand
GGCCAATTCCATATATTTTTCATCTAAATTTACCATAATTAACCCCTTCCTTTAATGCTTATATATATTACTCTTCCTTTTTATGGTTTCTCTTCGTAAAAGAAACTAAAGCAAAAAAATTACTGTTAAACCCTTTTTACGACAGAGATTCACTGACAACAGATATGAGGTTCACAGAGTTTTGCTATCCTATTGTTTGGATTAAATTTACCATTTCGATAGCAGATACTCCTGCGTCAAAACCTTTATTCCCTGCTTTAGTTCCCGCTCTTTCTATAGCCTGCTCAATTGTATTAGTTGTTAAAACACCAAAAATCACAGGAATTCCTGAATCCATAGATACAGTTGCTATTCCTTTAGATACTTCTGCACATACATAGTCAAAATGAGGAGTTGATCCTTTAATTACTGCTCCTAAGGCGATTACTGCATCATATTTTTTAGTTTCTACCATTTTTTTAGCAATCAATGGCATTTCAAATACTCCTGGAACCCATGCTGCATCTATATTTTCAGAGTTTACTCCGTGTCTAACTAATGCATCCTTAGCTCCTCCTAATAATTTAGAAGTAATAAATTCATTAAACCTTCCACATACTATTCCTACTCTGATATTTTCGCCGTTAAAATTTCCTTCAAATGTTTTCATAATTTTTCCCCCATATTTTTTTTAAAGTAACGTGACGTTCTACCTAGGTAAACACAACTTTCTAGACAATAAAAAAAGCCCCAAGTTTTACTTGAGGCTTTAGACTTTTAATAATTTTTTTACTTTATAGTTCTTTAAAAAAAGCACTTTAACATAAGCATATTTGAATACACCATAAAGAAAAAAGCTTTTAAACTATAAATTAAAATTTTATTAAATAACTTCTTTCATCCAGACTATAACTGTCGGTACTAGAATTTCACTAGTTCAGCTTACGCTCGCGGACTTTTACCGCCGGTAGGGAATCAAACCCTGCCCCGAAGTTTCTATTCAATTTTATAATCAATTATATCTTTAATTTTCTCTTCTTGTCAAATATTTTTTTATTAATAATTTTAAAATTCAAATTTTTAATTTTTTTAAACTTTTTTATTTCTTCTGCGTCTAATAATTGACTCTATAAATTTATCAAATTTTTAATAGGTTTTTAATTTTATTCTATTTATAATAGGTGGTATACTTTATTAAGGAATATTACCAAAATTATTTTGAGGAGGTGTGTTAGGTGAAAGTGTTTCTTATATTAAAAAAAGGTGAAAAAATAATGCAAAACTTTAATAATAAAACACTACTTTTAGCTTCTATAATATCATGGAATAGAAGTTTTGGTGACTATGATCCTATGAAAATCATTATGGCTTTTGATGGAAGCGGACAATTAATATTCAGCTCTTAATTTTTTATTTATAAAAGCCCAAGTCTAAAGACTTGGGCTTTATTATTTCAAATAATTTTTATTTTTATGATCTTATTATTTAACTATGAATCCGCTAGCCATAACTTCTCCATCATAATTATAAAGCACCACGCCTTGCCCTGGAGTTATTGCTCTAACCTTCTCTTCAATGAAGTCTATCTTTATCTTATCATTTTCTAAAACCTTTATACTACAAGAATGAAATTTATCTCTAGATCTAGTTTTTGCTTTTAATTTCATATTTTTTAAATTTTCTATCTTTTCACACCCTAAAAGATTTATTTTATTAGCTATCAAATATGAACTGAATAATTCTTCATTATTCCCAACTACCAAACGATTTTTTTTACTATCTATTTGAATAACATAAAGTGGTGTCGGATAACTAATTCCTAATCCTTTTCTTTGACCAATAGTATAAAAACTAACTCCTCTATGTTTCCCTATTACCTTTCCGTCAGTTCTTACAATATCACCTTCAGAAGTAGCTTTTCCATCTGTCAACTCATTTAGGAATTCTCCTAATTTACCATCTTCCACAAAACAGATCTCTTGACTCTCTTTTTTTGCATATACTCTAATATTTAAAAGTTCTGCCAACTCTCTTACTCTAGGTTTTTTAAGTTCTCCTATTGGAAACATTAATTTCTTTATATTTTCTTTTCTCATTTGAGAAAGAAAGTATACTTGATCTTTATTAGGATCGTCTCCTATTTTTAGTAATCCATTTTCTATTTTAGCATAATGCCCAGTAGCTATAAAATCTGCTCCATGAGATAATGCTGATTGTACTAACCTTCCAAATTTGATATGTCTATTACATACCATACATGGATTAGGAGTTCTTCCTTCCATATAGTCATTTACAAAACTATCTACAACTATATTTTTGAATTCATCTCCTAAATTAATCATGTGGTGTTCTATTCCTAAGTCATCACATACTTTTTTTGCATCACTCAAATCTATATTTGTACTGCATGATGATCCACTGGTCCAGACTCTCATTGTCATTCCAAAAACTTTGTATCCTTGTTTTTTTAGCATATAAGCTACTGTTGAAGAATCTACTCCTCCACTCATCGCTACTGCTATTGTTACATTTTCGTTCTTTGCATCATACTTTAAGTATGAGTCTAAATTTTTTACCATTTCACTACTCCTTTTTAAGATTATAGGAAAAAGCTATATCTTAGTTTTTTATAAATGATGACAAAGTGATTGCCACTCCGCCTAACATAATTATTACACTGGCATAATGCCTTAACGTTTCTAACGTTTCAAATGTTATCTTTTGTCTATAACGAGATAATGCGCCTGTTATCCCAAACCACTGAGCTCCTCCACCTATCAGTATTCCCAAAGCTATTTTTATGCTAATGTGTTTCACGTCTGTAGACACACCTAAAATTGCAAAAAGACCTATAAAAGTAAAGACTGAAAGAGGATTAGCAAACGCCACTAAAATAGTTGTTATGTAAGACCTTATATAGCCAAAGTGATCTTCTTCTACAATATTTTTTATCTCTTTTCTATTTCTAAAAATTTTATATCCTAACCCTAATATTAATATCCCAGATACTATTTTTATCTCTATTTGGTAATCACGCAATAAACCTTCTACATACCTAAATCCAAACAATGCAATAAGCCCGTAAAAAACATCTACTGTTATCATTCCCAATGAGGATATAAATCCCTTATACCGTCCTTCAGATAATGTTTTTTCCATGCAATATATAGCTAGTGGACCAAAAGGTAATGAAAGTATTACCCCGCATATAACTCCATCTAATAAATGCACATAAATCTCCTCTTCTGCTATTTTATATGAACAATTTATTATATTATATCATATCCCAAGTATTTTTTCTTTCTAATATTCATAATCCATTGTCGTCTCTTTCCCTGCTCCAACATCAGATATTTTCATCATAGTTTTCCTTTTTAATTTATCATATTTATATTCATATATCCAGTGAATTATAATTTTTCCCAAACTATCCATTTTTTTAAATATTACTGGATCTCCATATTCATTATATTTATACTCTTGAATACTTTTTATATTTTGTTCTTTATCTCTTATAGTTATTTTCTTTGGATTTTTTTCCATTTTAACTCCTCCTCTAAAACTTAAATCTACCTCTAAAAGAAGAAGATTTAAGTTTTTCTTATAAAGTTTCTGCTATTTTTTTTACTTTCTTTGAAAATTCATGAATAGCTTTTCTACTTTTTTCTTCATCATAGGTCAATAATTTTTTATCCTCTACAATTATTTTTCCATTTACAATCACTGTTTTTACATTAGAAGCATTAGCTGAGTATACCAATACTGAATATGGATCAAATATCGGTTGCATATTTGCAGACTTTGTTTCTAAAACCACGATATCTGCCAACTTCCCATTTTCCAAAGAACCTAATTGGTCTTCTCTATGAATAGCTCTAGCTCCTCCCATTGTAGCCATTTCCACTACTTTATATGGTGGCATTGCTGATCTGTCTTTATTTGTTAATTTATGTAATTTTGCTACATATCCCATTTGACCAATTATATCAAGTGTATTTCCACTCATAGGACCATCTGTTCCAAGTCCAATTCTAAGTCCTTCATCAAACATCTTTAATGCTGGTGATACACCTTTTGCAGATTTAATATTGGCTACCATATTATGTGCTACCCCTATATCTCTTTTTTTCATTAGTTCTATATCACTATCTGTTACAAAAATAGAGTGTGCTGCTATGAATCTTTCATTCAATAAGCCTATAGAGTCTAAATACTCAATAGGAGTCATATTATATTTAGTTTTAAATTTATCAAATTCTTTTTGCGTTTCTGCTACATGCATAGAAACTGGTACATTATATTTTTTTGAGAGATCTCTTATTCTCTTTAAATCTTCCTCTTTTACAGTATGAGGTGCATGAGGTCCAAATCCAGGAGTAATTAATTCATCATTTTTGTATTTTTCTACAAATTTTATTGCCATTTTTATCTTCGCGTCTCCATCGTTTCCATCTGCTGTAGGATATTTAATGATATTTTGTGTCATCACTCCTCTCAATCCAATTTTTTTTACAGCTTCTGCTGCACTTTCTTCAAATAAATACATATCTACCATAGTTGTAACTCCACCTTTTGCCATCTCAATAGAACCAAGAATAGCTCCAGTATAAACCATCTCTTGAGATACCATTTTATTTTCTAAAGGAAATATATACCTATGTAATCTATCTGGAACATCATCTGCTAAACTTCTAAATACACTCATTGAAACATGAGTATGAGTATTTATCATTCCCGGCATGATGATTCCTCCATCTGCATCTATTGTTTTTTTAGAAGAATATCTTTCTAGGATTTCTTTATCTCCTACCTCTACGATCTTATTTCCTTTTACAATTATTACACCATCATCTAAGATTTCTTTTCCCTCATTCATAGTCAATACTATTCCATTTTTAACTATTAAATCCACTTTTTCTATTGCTTGTACTTTTGCATTATTAAATGCAAATAACGAAACAATAAATCCTAGCAATAACATTCCCTTCATTTTTTCCTCCTTTATTAATTAAATTATTACATTATATCACTCTATTATATATATATCCATCTATTTAAGGCAGTATCCCCAAGGCATTTTTGAGGCATAATTTTTAAAAGCAAAAATGTCGCCGCGACACTTTTTGCTTTTTTGCTTTTTTTATTCCTTCCTATTGACAAAGCTTTAACTCTCCTTTATACTGTTTATATATAAACAGTTAGGAGGAAAACTATGCTTTCAAAGTATCTCAGTATTACATATAGACAGTACCAATATTATATGAGAGGGGAATTAAAAAAATATAGAATTGGTAATAGTGACTACCCAATTTTACTTTGTCTTAATAAATATCACGGTG
>NZ_JBATVM010000196.1:0-1654 GCF_049671765.1 Psychrilyobacter sp. | reverse complement strand
AATAGTAGTAAAATAGATATTTTTTTATTCATTCTTTCCTCCTTATTTTTTTTTGTAATAATTAAAGAAAACATAGAATGTTTTCCTAAAAAAGTGGTTATTATATATACCACTGCAGTATTTATTGTTTTAATATGCTTTAATCTCTAAACATAAAAATATTTTTAATATCAGATAAATTATTAATATTTAGAGTTACAATATTTATTCCTTTATGTAATATTCTAGTAGAATTTGTTATACTACCAGCTTCATTTCTATTGTTATAAACTGTAAAACGAAAACTTCCAGGTCTTTTAATATTAACTCTCACATCTAGTGTTACTGGTCCATTCATAATGAAAGTACTTTTTTCAAAATCATAAACCACATAATTACTAGTAGTTTGATTTACTTCTATAATCTCAGTAGAGGTAGAAGGCTTGTTTATTCCTCCAAATGTTTCGTCTACTCTAAAAATATCCTTTAATTCTGGTTCCACAAGACCTGCTGGAGTGAGTTCAATCATTGATACTGGTTCAGCAACTTCCATAGCTGCATATGAACTTGTCTTTATTTCTATTTCTAGTGGACGAGAATTTGCTACTTTCCAGTTATATCCCCTTTTTAAATATTGAATGTAGTCATCTTTTGGAACTATATTTGCTTTAAATACTTCACAATATTGATATATTGCCACTCTTCGTGGATAGTTAGTGGGCATAAACTGATGTCTTATTTGAGAATCGTGAGAACTCTCTAGTGATATTTCTCTACCATATGTGTTTGTCAAACTCTCATTAATTTGCCTTTGAAAGTTTACACCCATACTCAACCCTCCTCCAGAAATTCCAAAGTTTACTCCTGTAGTAAGAGAGGTTCCAGTTGTTTTAGCTATACTAAACGCATCTTTATTAGTAATACCATAATGTGTGTTTTCAACTAAAGTTGGAGCATAATTTGGCCCAGCGTTACTATCTGTTACCTTCTTCCAATAAGAGAGGCTAGAAAATGTTGAATAACCAAGAAATCCTCTAGAATTTCCAGATAAAACTATACTAAAAGCAACCTCGCCAGGATTTACGTATTTTCTCGGAAGTTTAGTGACATCATTAACGACAAGTCCACTTGTGCTTATAAATGCCTCTGCAAATGCTCCCTTTCTATCTTTGACTTTTCTTATAAAATTTTCATCATTAAGCCAACCTCCATTAATAAAAACTATATCTGCAACTATTTTATCAGGGTATACTTCTTTTTCATCCCCAACAAATATTTTATCAGTAAATACATTATAATATTCCGGTTTCCCCTCAGGCAAAACTCTATGATTATTTGATGCACCATTTAAATATATAGGATAGCTTGAAATAGAGTAAGTTTTTAAACTATTAGCTAAAAAAGCTGAAAACATTAACATTATCATCAATAAAATCCTCGTAAATTTGTTTCTTGTTTTTTTCATTTTGTTCCCCCTAGTTTTTTGTTAAATTAATAAATATACATAATAGCTAAATTCGTACTTCATTACACTTTATTTTCATCCCCCCTAATTTTAATTATTTTAATTATCCATAGACTATAATATCAAGAGCTACTTCTAAAAGAATATGTCATGAAATTAAATTTTCCAATTTATTTTTTAAAATATAAAAAAACTGAAATTTAATTTTAA
>NZ_JBATVM010000195.1:0-4813 GCF_049671765.1 Psychrilyobacter sp. | reverse complement strand
AATTTGGCAAGGAGAAATTTGGAATCGTAGAAAAAATGGAGAAATTTACCCTGAATGGTTAAATATAATGACAATAAATAACGAAGATAATAAAGATGAAATAGATTTTTATGTAGGAATTTTTTCTGATCTTTCCAACCAAAAACACGTAAGAGATCAAGTCCAATATTTAGCTTATTATGACTCCTTGACAGCTCTTCCTAATAGAGCATTATTTAATAGTAAAGCTAAAAGTCTAATTATAAATGCTGAGATAGAAAAGAAAAAAATAGGTTTTATTTTTTTAGATTTGGACAGATTTAAAAATATAAATGATGCTTTGGGTCATTATTCTGGAGATGAACTTTTAAAAAAAGTAGCAATAAGTTTAAAAAAAGTATTATTAGAGAACGAAATTATATCTAGATTTGGTGGAGATGAGTTTATGATTCTAATCCCTTCTTTTGATTTTATTGATGAATTAGATAAAAGAATCAAAAGTATATTAGGAGTATTTAAATTACCATTTCAAATAGATAAAAAAGAATTGTTTATAACTGCAAGCATGGGAGTGAGTCTTTATCCTATGAACGGAACCTCTATTAATGAACTTTTAAAAAACGCAGATACAGCAATGTATTTTGCAAAACGATCAGGAAGGAATATTTCTAAATTTTATACAAAAAATATGAATTCTAAATTTGTAAAAAATCTAGATTTAGAAAACAAAATGAGAGCTGCACTTAAAAATAATGAGTTCTATCTTGAATACCAACCTCAAGTGAGTACTGTCACAAAAGAAATTATATCTTGCGAGGCACTTATTCGTTGGAAAAGCCCTGATTTTGGCATCATTTCTCCAAATGAATTTATAAATATAGCAGAAGATAGTGGATTAATCCTTCCTATGACAAGGTGGATATTAGAAACAGTTTTTAATGAAGTTAAAAAAATAGTTAAATTAAATCCACATATATATATATCAGTAAATATTTCTGGATATCAGATAAAACATGGGAACTTATTAAAAATGATTGAAGATGTTTTAGAAAAAGAAAATATCAATTTAAATAATATCGAGTTAGAATTGACTGAATCTATGTTAATGGATGATATATCTAAAAATATTGAGACTATGTCAAAATTAAAAGATTTAAAGCTTAAATTAGCTATAGATGATTTTGGTACAGGGTATTCGTCTCTAAGTTACCTAAAAAAATTCCCTATTGATAAATTAAAGATCGATAAATCTTTTGTTGATGGAATTCCAAATAATGAAGATGATAATATAATAGTTAAAACAATTATTTCTATGGCTCATAATTTAGGTTTTAAAGTTACAGCAGAAGGTGTTGAAACTAAAGATCAATTTGAATTTTTAAAAGAACATAAATGTGATGAAATACAAGGATACTACTTTAGTAGACCTGTAGCCATAGAGAAAATTAAAGAATATATGGAAACAAATCAATTTAATATTATAAAATAATTTTTTTCTAAAGACTTTACTACATTTTTCAGAACTATCTAAAATAAAATGGATGATTTCAGCCAAGCTGAGATCATCCATTTTAATTAGTATATACCTAAATTATAAAAAATCAATTTAAAGTTGGAAAATAACCTTTATTTCCATCAATTAAGGCATCTAAAATTTCTTTTGCTTTATCAACAGAAGGAACTGTTGGATTAAGAGTTAAAGCTTGAAGCGCCTTATTGTATGAACCTTCTAAACATGCTTCTACAGTTAGTTTTTCAAAAGTATTTTGGGCATACATAAGTGCTTTATAAAATTTTGGTATTTCAATTTTTTTAGATGCTATAGCACCATTAGCATCTATTGTTCCAAAGGTTTCTATAACCATATCATCATCTAAATTAGTAAAAGTTCCATTATTAACAACATTAACCATAAACCGACCTTTAGTATTATGAGCTATTGCTATTGCTTGATTTACAATGAAATCACCATGTGCATCCATACTATCTTTCATTCCTAGAATAGTTCCTGCTTCTACTATTCTAGAGCATTCTTCATAAACACTCTTTCTTCTTCCATCCATAACTTCATTAGCCCTAGTATAGTTATGATTATATTTTTTTACTATTCTTTCTGGGAAATAATAATATTGCATATACGTTAATGGAATATATTCTGGGAAAACTTTAAGACCTTCTTTAATATTACTAAATGTAGAGATCCATGAATTATCTAAATGTCCAAAATCTACCATTGTCATTCCTTTTTCTGAAAGAAGAATATCTCTTAATTTACCTAAAAGTTCCTCTCCATTTTTATTTTTTATAGATGTATACCATCCAAAGTGATTCAGCCCAAAATATTCAAATATAAGATCTTCGTGTTTATAACCTAAAGTAGCGGCCATTGCCAATTCTTGAACTATTGGCATATCACAAATAAATAAAGAATTTGAGTCAGGGACTTCTCTTCGAACTGCCTCTGCCAGGATTGGTAATGGATTAGAATAATTTATAACCCATGCTTTAGGAGCAATTCTTTTAGCATCTTTTGTAATTTCAATTATTTCTTTTATAGTTCTCATAGCAAATGCAAATCCACCTGGACCGCAAGTTTCTTGACCGACTAAACCATGTTGTAGAGAAATTTTTTCATCTTTTTCTCTCATTTCAAGTCCACCAGTTCTGATTTGTGTGAAAATAAAATCAGTATTTTCAAAAGATTTTTCTCTATCTGTAGTCCATGTAACTTCTGTCGTATATCCCTTATCTTTAAAAAGAATCTTCAAGTATTGTCCCATTAATTCTAAATTTTCTTTATCAACATCCTGCAATATAAGTTTTTTTAACGGGATTTCCTTATTTTTATTCATCAAAGATTTTACTATTCCTGGTGTATATGACGAAGCTCCTCCAACAATTGTTACAATATAATTTTTCACTTTATTCCTCCTTAATTATTAAAAAAATTTGGTAAATATTTTCTATGTGATTTTAACATTTCGTCTAAAACAATTTGTCCTATTCTATCTGATGGAACTAACGGATTTAAGTTAAGAGCAGTTAAAGCCTTTATTCTATTGCCACTCACTGCAGCATCTGCTGTAAGCCTTTCAAAAGATTTTATTTGTCTCACTATACCTATTATTTCTTCTGGTAAATCTCCCATGGACAAGGGTCTAGCCCCTTCTTTTGTGATAACAGAACTTACTTCAACTACAGAGTCATAGGGAAGATTTGTAATTGCTCCTTTATTAAGCGTGTTTACAACTTGAATATCTCCTTTGTCATTAAAAATAGATGCTATAAGTTCACAAGCAGCATCACTATAATATGCCCCACCTCTTTCTTCTAGTTGTTTAGGTTTCGTTTTTAATTCGGGGTCTTTATATAGTTCAAATAATTTTGTTTCTATTTTTTTTACTATTTCTGCTCTAGTGCCATTATTATTAAAGTTTTCAATATCTTTTTTTAGCATATCTCCATGCTTCCAATAATATCTGAGATATGGACAAGGCATAACGTTTAATCCTTTAATGAAATCTGGATCCCATGGTTCAGCCATTATATTGGCCATGGATATATGTGAATCTGGTCTTTGAAGAGCTGCCATAGCTTCTTTTTTTATGTTTTTCCCATCTAAATAAAAATTCAAACCAAAAACCATATGATTTAGTCCTGCAAAATCAATTCTAAGTCTTTTAGGTTTTACGTCTAAAAGTTCACACATTCCTCTATGCATTCCCAATGGGACATTACATAAACCAATAAAATTTTTAAAATTAGTATGTCTAAAGACTGCTTCAGTCACCATCCCCGCTGGATTAGTAAAGTTTATAAGCCAAGCATTTGGGCACAAATTTTCTATGTCTCTTATTATTTCAAGTATTACAGGGATAGTTCTGAGGCCTTTAAAAAATCCACCTGCCCCATTTGTTTCCTGACCTAAAATCTCATGAGAAAGAGGGATTCTTTCGTCTTTTATTCTAGCTTCTAATAATCCGACTCTCAATTGTGTCGTTACAAAATCTGCATTTATTAGAGCTTCTCTTCTATCTAAACTTAACTTTATTTCCATGGGGATTCCTGCTTCTTTTACCATTCTTTTGGCTAAGTCCCCAATTATTTGGAGTTTCTCTTTTCCATCTTCTATATCTACAAGCCATAATTCTTTGATCGGGAGTTCTTGGTATCTTTTTATAAATCCTTCAACAAGTTCAGGGGTATAACTAGAACCACCACCAATAGTTACCACTTTTATTCCCATACTAAACCTCCTCTAAAATTTAACTACTGTATACTTGTGTACACAAGTTATACATACATATTATTTCATAATCATTGTTTTGTCAAGAATTCTTTTATAAAAGCTTTTAAAATTAAGTTAACATTTTAAATTAAATTTGATATAATTTATAAAAGTTATGTATACAGGGAGAAATTATGATTGATAAAAATTTAGATAGAGCTGTTTATCTTCAAATAGCCGATAGAATAAAATTTAAGATAGATGAAGAAGGACTAGTTGAAGATTCTGTTATAGAATCTGAAAATAAATTAGCTGAAATTTACCAAGTAAGTAGATTAACAGCAAGGAGAGCAACGGAACATCTTTTGAACCAAGGTTATCTTTATAGAATTAAAGGAAAGGGAACCTTTGTATCTAAAAGGGAAAAAATAAGTTATACTCCTCAAAAATTAAGAGGATTTACAGAAGAAATTTTAAATCTCAATATGACACCTAAAAATTTAGTGGTTGAATTTAGAATAATGGAAGCTACAAAAAAAGTGGCTAAAAAGTTAAAGATACCAGAAGGAGAAATGGTTTATTATATAATAAGAGTAAGGTGTGCAG
>NZ_JBATVM010000194.1:0-24100 GCF_049671765.1 Psychrilyobacter sp. | reverse complement strand
GGATCTATCGTAGGTGGATTTGCTCATGAGCAAGTATTCGCATTAGCTGATAAAGTAGTGGATGCAGTTAAAACTGGAGCAATCAAGAAGTTCTTCGTAATGGCAGGTTGTGACGGAAGAATGAAATTAAGAGATTATTATACAGAATTTGCAGACAAGTTACCAAAAGATACGGTAATCTTAACAGCAGGTTGTGCAAAATATAGATATAATAAATTAAACTTAGGAGATATCGGTGGAATACCAAGAGTATTAGATGCAGGACAATGTAATGACTCTTACTCTTTAGCTTTAATCGCTCTTAAATTAAAAGAAGTGTTTGAATTAGAGGATATAAATGAACTACCAATTGCATATAATATTGCATGGTATGAGCAAAAGGCAGTAATAGTATTATTAGCTTTATTATCATTAGGTGTTAAAAATATTCACTTAGGACCAACATTACCAGGATTCCTATCTCCAACAGTAGTAAACGTATTAGTTGAAAATTTTGGGATAGCAGGGATTGGATCTGTTGAAGATGATATTAAATTATTCATGGGTGAATAGACCTCACCTAAATCAGGAGGGAATAGAAAATAACAGAAAGACCACTAGGATTTTCTAGTGGTCTTTTTAGTATAAAAGTTTTTAGTTTATATTTCGTATAATTTACTATATTTTTCGATTAAGTGGTCTACATAATATTTTGAATTAGGAGTTTCTCCTGTGGCAATTTTCATAATTTCATTTGGATCTTTTAGTTTCCCATATTTATGGATATTTTCTCCTAAATATTCTTTAATTTCTTTTAATTTCCCTTCTTTTAAGATAGTATCCACATCTAATTTATCTCTCATTGTATTCATTATCTGTGAGGCATTAGCACTTCCTAGAGCGTATGATGGAAAATATCCAAATAATCCGGCAGCCCAATGAACGTCTTGTAGAACACCATCAGAATCATTAGGAGGAGTTACTCCTAAATATTTTTCCATTCGTTCATTCCAAATTTTTGGTAGTTCTTCTGGAATTATCTTACCTTCAATAAGTTCTTTCTCAATCTCATATCTTAGGATAATATGTAATGAATAAGTCAATTCATCAGCTTCAACTCTAATTAAGTCAGATTGACTTTTGTTGATAGCTTTATAAAATTTTTCTAAAGGAATATTTTTTAAATTTTCAGGAAAAATTTCTTGTAATTTCGGATAGATTGGGATCCAAAATTCAAAGCTTCTGGCAATTAAATTTTCATATAATCTAGATTGAGATTCATGGATACCCATGGAATTTCCTCCGCCTAATCTAGTTTCCCAGATACCTTCTCCTATATTTTGTTCATAGAGAGAATGACCTGATTCATGGATAGTTCCAAAAAGAGACGGTTGTAAATCATTTAAAAAATATCTAGTAGTCATCCTTACATCATATTTATTGAGCCCCATAGAGAATGGATGTGCACTTTCTTTCAATAAACCTCTTTCAAAATCAAAACCAAGATATTTTGCTATGAATATAGAAAATTCTTTTTGTTTTTCAATAGAATAGTCTAGCTTTAAAAGATCGTTAGATATAAAATCTTTCTTTTGGTTAATCTTTAAGATAAGAGGAACAAGTTTATCTTTTAAATTTTCAAAGAATATATCGAGCTGTTTAACAGTTATCCCAGGTTCATAATCATCTAAAAGAGCATCGTAGGGATGTTCTTGATATCCTTTATAATTTACATATTTTTGTTTATATTGAATGATTTTTTTTAAAAATGGTAAAAATAATGAAAAATCATTTTTTTCTCTAGCTTCTGCCCATATAGGCTGAGCTTTAGATAAAAGTTCACTATATTCTTTATATTCGTTTAGAGGTATTTTTTTGATATTTTCGATGTCCTTTTTAGTTTCAATGACAATTTTTTTATGGATGGGATCTAAAAGGTCCAAATTTTCGAGTAAAAGATCTAAATTTTTATTGAATTTGTGATTAGTTAAAATTTTATGGGATTCACCACTGTAAAACCCCAGAACTTTGGAAGCTTTTCTAATCCCTTCTTTTGGTGATCCAGTTTCTAAATCCCAGTAAATAATCGATGATGCATATTCGTAATTACTTAGTTCCTCTAATTTATTGATTACATAATCTAGTGTTTCTTGATATTTCATTTCTTAACCTCCCTTATGATCTAGTTACTTTTTATCTAAAATCAAATTATTTAAAGATGATTTTGTTTCTCTTTTAGTTGGATCGATTAGACCATATTCAACCATTAATTTAGAATCAGTTAAGTTGTTATTGTTGTCGAAATAGTCTTGTCCAATAAATGAAATGTAGGTAGAACCTACAATCCAGGTATGTTCATTTCCTCTAATAGAGAAACTGTCATAATTTTCTTCAAAAGGGGTAGAGTTTGGTTCTCCCCATTTTTTAGAATATTCTTCAAATAAACCCTTTACATCGGCTGATATAACCTTAGTTGTATCAAAGGTCGTTACTATCTTATAGAGTTGATTATCTACTAGATAAAAAACTACCTTGCCTATTTTAGTATCTTTTGGGTAGTAGTTATATTTTGTGACTTCGTTACTAGTTGTAAATTCACTTTTCACCTGAGGATAAAAACCTTTGATGGCATCTATAGTGAATCCCCATCCTAAAGTTTCAAAATTTGGGATGGCAAAGGTTAGACAGGTTACTAAAAAAAACAATGTTATAATTTTTTTCATTAGTTTTTCTCCTCAAGACCGATAGATTTAGCTTTTTTTAGGAGCTGGTTCGAAATATCTTCGATAAGTCCTTGAGTACTGAAATCCTTAAAAATTTTAATGTTATCTATGATGTAAAGGGTATCTTCGATCTTCATTCGACCACAGCCAATAGGCATTCCAAAGTCGTATAAGATAGCATAATATGAATCTTTAATCTCTTCAATCTGTGCATCTCCTGTAACTTCTTTCATTATTCTAGAGTAGGACATAAACATAAGTGGTCCCTTTCCAACTTCTACTTTAAACATATATTCCTCCTGATTTTTTAATGCTATATTTGTAATTCATTATTTATTATATCATGAAATTTATATCATCTTGTGAAAATCAAATTAAATTTATTGGATAATTTTTCATTCAAAGAATAGCCATCTGAATTAAAACTTTTGATTTCATCGGTAGAGGTGATCTTGTTTTTTATTATATAATTTAGCATCATACCTCTTCCTTTTTTAGAATAAGTACTGACTGATTTATAGAGACCTCCTTTTTCTTCTTTAAAATTTACAGTTATCATTGGTTTTTCTATGAGTTTAGAAAATTCTTTAGAGGCTAAATTTAAGATGAGGTCTTCATCTTTGAAATATTCATTTATTTCGTTTTTCCAAAATTTATATAAATTTTGATCCTTTAGGAGCTTCATATTCATATCTAGTCTATATTCTTTTATAAGATTAGAAGGTTCTATTATCCCGTAGAGAGCTGAAAGGATGACAAGGTGGGTATTTATAAAATTGAGATCTATCTCGTCATAGTTGTCTAAATCAAGCTGTTTAAAGGATACCCCATTATAAGCTTTTATGGCTTTTTTAGTATTGGCACCTTCAAATTTTTCATATATATCTTTCACATGATTTAAGGTGTTTCCTTTTACCTTCATTATCTTAGTTATTTCATCTAGTGATAGAGTTTTTAAGGTTTTTAAAAGAATATTTGTTTTATCGGTAAAATTTATTTTAAGTGGTTCGTTTTTGGAATTTGAAAAATCCATTGATTTTGCAGGTGAAAATATAATTTTCATATTGGCCTCCTATATTATTATTACTTCAATTATAATACAAAATAAGGAGGAATTCATAATTTTTATCTATTTAAATATTATATTGAATAAAGGGGAGAGATAGTTCACTTTCATCAATTATCTTTATCTAATTCTTATTTGACAAAGTATAATCCTAAATACTATACTTGTTATAAAAATAATGGCGATTTATAAGTATGGAATAGTAGACATTATGTGTTGAGGAGGAGTTAGTATGAAGTATAATTTTGATGAAAAAGTTGATAGAAAAAATAATCATTCTGCTAAGTGGTCAGAAATGGATAAAAATTTTGTTTCAAATGATCTTTGGCCTATGTGGATAGCAGATATGGACCTGAAAACAGCTCCAGAGGTAACTAAGGCTATGGCAGAAAAAGCTTCAGAGGGTATTTTTGGTTATGTTTATAGACCAGATGTCTACTATAGGAGTGCTGTGGGATGGTGTAAAGATAGATTTTCTTGGGAGATAGAGACAAAAAACCTCATTCATACTCCAGGAGTAGTACCGGGAATATCTCTTATTATAAGACTATTAACGAATCCCACGGATAAAATAATGATACAAAATCCTGTATACTATCCATTTACAAATGTAGTAAAGAAGAATAACAGAAACCTTGTGGTAAACCCATTAATCAAAGATGAGAGTGGATATTATACTATGGATTATACAGATTTTGAGGAGAAAGTAAAGGATCCAGATTTAAAGTTTTTTATTCTTTGTAACCCGCATAATCCAGTGGGAAGATCTTGGAAGAGAGATGAACTTGAAAAGATAGGAAAGATCTGTTTAGAAAATAATGTAAGAATAATTTCAGATGAGATATGGAGAGACCTTGTAATGCCTGGGAATATACATACTCCAATGTCTTCTATCTCAAAGGAGATAGAAAACATTACAATTACTTGTTTTTCTGCAGCTAAAACTTTTAATTTAGCTGGACTTCAGGCAGCATTTTTACACTTTCCAAGACTAGATGAGAGAGAAATAATGGATACAGAGCTTGGGATATTAGATATAAAAAGAAATAATCCGTTTGCAATTGTTGCGGTGGAAGCAGCTTTTACAAGGTGCCATTCGTGGGTAGATCAACTGGTAGAGCATATAGACGGAAATATGGATTATTTGGTAGATTATATTTCTAAAAATCTAACAAAAATAAGGGTAAGAAAACCAGAGGCGACTTATCTTGTTTGGCTTGATTTTTCAGACTATGGCCTAAATAAAGATGAACTTTCGAGACTAATGCAGGAAAAAGGAAAGGTAGCATTAGATGATGGTTATTGGTTTGGAGTAGAAGGAGAAGGGTTTGAAAGAATAAATGTAGCGTGCCCGAGGTATATGTTGGAAGAAGGAATGAAGAGAATCAAGAAAGCAGTGAGTGATTTATAAACTTCTGAAAAAGGAAAAGGCTTAAATCCGATAACCTTAGGATTTAAGCCTTTTTCTATTACACTAATTATTCAACTATATCATGAGGTTTTTCTTTTGTGTTTTTGATAAGATATAACTCTTTTATTAAAGCGAAACTAGGAATAGCAATAATGATTCCTAGAGCACCCCAAACACTCCCACCAAGAGTAACGGCTGCGATAGTCCAAAACATACTAAGATTTAAGCTATTTCCTAGAATTTTTGGTTCTAAAACCCAAGCATCAAATTGTTGTAATAATGCTAAAAAAATGATAACTAAAATGGTGTTGTTAGGATTGGCAAATAATGCTATAGTTGCTCCTAAAACAATCCCTATAAAAGGTCCTACATAAGGGATAAAATTAAATAGAGTAATAAATATGCCTAGTAAAATAACATAAGGAATGTTTAGGACAGATAACCCAATCATAGCAATTCCTCCAATTATTATTGAATCTAATGTTTTTCCAGAAAGATATCCTAAAAAGACTCTTTCGATTTTTTTAGATAAGATACTTACTTTATTAGATGTGTTTTCAGATAAAAATGTATCTAAAATATCTTTTGTTAACTTATGAAAATATTCCTTGTTTCCTAAAAAGAATATAGAAAAGATAAGGGAAAAAACTAAACTTATAATTTTTGCTGTGACTCCTAAAAACTGGCCGATTAGGAAAGAAAATTCTTGTTGTAGAAAAATAAGTGATTTTTGTTGTAGGAGCAAAAGTTCGTTCAAGATGTTGATATCTTTTAAAAATGGTAGAAGATGTCTATATTTATCTACAGAATTTTCAAATATTGATATATATTTTGGATAATTTTCTATTAGATCTGCTATATTTCTTGTCAATCTAGGAATTATAAATGAAAAGAATAATCCTAAAAGAAGAATAAGGGTGAAATATAATATTGAAATACTATATTTTCTTTTTATCTTTTTATTTTTTTCTAAAAATTTAAGGATGGGGTTTAACAAAAAAGCAATAATTCCACCATATATAAATATAGAAAAAAATGAAAAGAATTTATTGAAAGTAAGGGTTATAGCACCTGAATTATTAAGTCTTGTATAGATTAAAATTAAAATTATCCCTGTAAAAAGGGGTTTGCTTATTTTTTTCATTTTTACTCTCCTTTTATCTAAAATAATTTAATATAAACAACTATATTAAGTTGGTTTTTGAAGTGTTATTTAATTTTACCCGATATAGTGGGTAAAATCAAACTAAAGTATTAAATTTTTTTTATAATTAGATACTTTTAGTCCACAAAATAGAAGTTGGAAGAAACCTATTTTAATTGCCAAAATTCATTAAATGTTATATAATACAATATAAAACTATAAAGGAATTAGGTGGTAAAAAATGAAAAAAGGTGTAAACAAAGATAAACCCAAAGGAACAGAATACAATATATTGAAAGCTATAAAAAAAACAAAGAGATTTGCTGAGGTAAATGAGGCAGCTAGAAGAACTGATAAAAAAAGATTAAACTCAGAAGCTAGAAAAGAAAAGGATGCAAAACAAGCTAAGATAGACGCTGCTAAGCAATTAACAATGGTAGGATATAAGAAAGGTTATATTTTAGTAGAAATAGATGGAAAGGTAGAAAAAAGAAAGCCCTTCTATCCAAAGATAGTTTTTACAAAAGATAACTATAAAACTCATGTTGGGGATATAGCAATAAAATTATACGGAAACCATATCAGAATAAGAGAAATCTTAGGATATAAAAATATCGTAAAGGAATTGGTATTTGAAATCGAAGGGACTTTATAATATGGTTAAAAAACTAATTATTAGATGTCCAAAATGTAAAAAAAAGATGAAAATTAGTGACAAGCCTGCTAAATACAAGTGTCCAAGTTGTGGAGAAGTTTATAAGTATACGGCAATAAAAAAAATAGTTGGATATCCAGGAAAAATTGTAGCTGGGATATTTCAAACTGGAAGAGACATAGTCATAGGAGTGAAAACTAAGTATACTATGGCTAAAAATACTGCTAAATATGTGAAACAAGTCAAAAAAAATATGAAAGCAGATCCTAATTGGTCCAATGTAAAAAAAGAAGAAAATAGAATGAAAGAAGCTGAAAAATCGAATAAGAAATCATTTTTTAGCAAATTTAAAAAAAAATAACTCTAAGATAAAAGATATTAATCCCTGATTATTCAGGGATTTTTTTGTTCTGTAATTAGTTTTGATTATTGGTTTTTGAACTCCTCTAAATTAAGAAATAGTAAAATTTGGAAATTGGAAAAACATCTCTATCTATGGTATAATTTTATGATTAAATGGATAGTTATGTACTAAATGATACTTAGAAATAAATATGAAAAATAGTAATAAGAGGTGAAAATGGATGATAAAAATATATATTGCTCCTATGGCAGGAGTAACAGATTATACATATAGAAAAATTATGAATGAATTCCATCCAGATTTGATGTTTACAGAGATGGTAAGTGTAAATGCAGTGAAAATGGCTAATGAAAAGACAATAAAACAAATGCTTAGATTGTTACCCAATGATGGTGTACAGATTTTTGGTCGGGATATAGATGTTATGGTGGAATGTGCCAAATATGTGGAAAGTTTAGGAGTAACTTATATAGATGTAAATATGGGATGCCCCATGCCTAAGATCACAAAGAATGGTTATGGTTCAGCTCTATTAGAGGACCCAGAACATATAAAAAAATTAATGACAGCCATAAAAAAGGCATTAAAATCTGAAACAAAATTATCTATGAAGATAAGAATAGGTTATAAAGAACATAAAAATCCGGTAGAGATAGCCAAGATAGCAGAGGAACTAAATCTACATCATATTACAGTCCACGGTAGAACCAGAGAACAGATGTATAGTGGAACAGCTAATTGGGAAACTATAAAGGAAATAAAAGAAGCAGTTTCTATACCTGTTATTGGAAATGGGGATATATTTTCAGCTGAAGATGCCTATGAAAAAGCAACTGAATCAGGAGTAAATGGAATAATGTTAGCTCGTGGAATATATGGAAATCCATGGTTAATTCAGCAGATAAGAGAAAGGTTTGAAACTGGAGAAGTGACAACAAAAGTAACATATATCGATAAAATAGATATGGCATTAAAACATATAGAATATATGAAGGAAGATTATCCTGAAAAGAAATTTAATTTTGAAGTAAGAAAACATCTATGCTGGTATCTAAAAGGTGTAACCGGTGGAAGTAAGATAAAAAATCTATTGAATAAGATAGATAACTACGATGAGATAAGTGAAATACTTATAAGGTTGAAAGAAAAATTAAAGGAATATAATGTAAAATAAAAAAAATAAAATTAAAAGTGAGGTTTAGAATAATGAGTAAAGAGACACCACTCATGAAACAATATAAAGAGATAAAAGAACAAAATAAGGAGAATATCTTATTTTTTAGATTGGGAGATTTCTATGAGATGTTTTTTGAGGATGCTGTGATTTGCTCAAAAGAATTAGGAATAACCCTAACTAGTAGAAATAAAGAAAAAGGTCAAAATGTACCTTTGGCAGGAATACCATATCATTCAGCAGCAGGATATATATCAAAATTAGTGGCCAAAGGGTATAAAGTAGCTATATGTGAACAAGTAGAAGCTGCTAGTGAAGCCAAGGGTCTTGTAAAGAGAGAAGTTATAAAGGTTATTACTCCTGGGACTGTAATAGACACAGATTATTTAGATGACAAGAGCAATAACTATCTTTTAGGGATAATTATTAGAGAAAATAAGGCTGGAATATCTTACCTTGATATAACTACAGGAGAATTTAAGGTAACGGAGTTGGAAGGAAAAGATATAATATCTAAAGCTATAAATGAGATCTATAAACTATCTCCTACAGAGATATTGGTAGAAAATAGAACTTTGGAGAGATTTAATGAGGATTTTAGTGACTATAAAAAATTAAACGAAATTGTCATAAATCCTATAAATAAAATAAAAAATGCAGGTGAGATATTGAAAAAATATTTCAATGTGATATCACTGGAAAGTTACGGGATAGAAAGGGAAGAACTAGCTGTAGAAGCTGGTGGGTTTGTTTTAGAATATGTATTGGAACTACATAAATACAATGAGTTACCTATTCAAACGATCTCTTATGATAATAGAAATAACTATCTGGAGTTAAATCTAGCTACCCAAAAGAACCTAGAGTTAGTAGAAAATACAAGGGAAAAAACTAATATGGGAACTCTATTATGGGTTCTAGATAAGTGTAAAACATCTATGGGAACTAGGATGCTAAAAAAAATGATAAAAAACCCTCTTTTAAATATCGATGAGATAGAAAAAAGACAGGGAGATATAAGTTATTTTATAGATGAGGTTTTGGTCCGTGAAGATGTAAGGGAAGGACTAAAGAGTATCTATGATTTGGAAAGACTCATAGGTAAAATCATCTTGGGAACTGAAAATGCCAGAGACATGATAGCTATAAAAAAATCTATAAAATCATCACTAGAAGTTATAAAAATTCTAGGAAAAAATCAGATGTTTACTACTGATATAAAAAAATTGGTGGAGATCTATAATCTAATAGAAACATCTATAGTGGAGGAACCACCATTTTCTGTCAGAGAAGGTGGGATGATTAAAACTGGTCATAATGAAATTTTAGATGAACTTCACACTATCTCTAAATCGGGGAAAAATTATATACTGGAGATAGAAAAAAAAGAGAAGGAAAAAACAGGGATTAAAACTCTGAAAATAAAATATAATAAAGTATTTGGTTATTTCTTGGAAGTGAGTCGTGCTAATTCTCACTTGGTACCAGATGAATACATAAGAAAACAAACTCTAACAAATGCTGAAAGATATATAACTCCTGAATTAAAAGAATATGAGTCGACTATATTAAATGCTAAGGGGAAAATAGAAGGTCTCGAATATGACCTTCTAAAAGAGATATCAGGTAAGCTAGTAGGAGAAATAAAATTGTTACAAAAACTAGCATTTGGGTTAGCTTATGTAGATGTAATAGCATCTTTAGCTGATATAGCTACTAAAAATAACTATGTGTGTCCAAAAATAGTAGTGGGATATGATCTTGAGATAAGAAGTGGTCGTCATCCAATTGTGGAAAAACTCATTGTAGGAGAGGACTACATAAGTAATGATATTATATTAGATGAAGAAACCAAGGTAATTGTTCTGACCGGGCCAAATATGGCAGGAAAATCTACCTATATGAAACAAGCTGCCCTTATTATATTAATGGCTCAAATGGGTTCTTATGTACCGGCTTCTAGTGCAACTATAGGTATTGTAGATAAGATATTTACAAGAGTTGGAGCCAGTGATGATTTGGTAAGTGGACAATCTACATTTATGGTAGAGATGAGTGAAGTGGCTAATATAGTAAATAATGCTACAGATAAATCTTTTGTTATTTTAGATGAAGTAGGTCGTGGAACTTCTACATTTGATGGACTATCTCTAGCTAGTGCTATCACAGAATATATCCATGATAATCTAGGATCTAAAACTATATTTGCTACCCATTATCATGAACTTACAGAATTGGAATATAAATTAAAATATCTATCTAACTATAGAATTGAAGTCAGTGAAGCCAATGATGAAGTGGTATTTCTTCGTGAAATAGTAAAAGGTGGAGCCGATAAATCTTATGGAATAGAGGTAGCTAGACTAGCTGGATTGCCTGATGAAATACTTCTTAAAGCAAAACAACTTTTACAAATATTGGAGACAAAAAAAGCTATAATTGAAGAGAAAATAGGATCTGAACAACTATCACTATTTGGAGGGGTACCTATAAAAATTGAGAAGCCAAAAGTTATAGAACCTCAAATAAGTAAGGGTGAAAAGAAAATTTTATCTGAGGTGGCTAAATTAGATGTAAATAATCTGACACCATTAGATGCTATGATGAAATTAAACGAACTTAAGAATTTATTAGTGGACTAGTAATTTTTTAAATCGAGAAAGAGCAATCATAAAAAGGATAGATTTGTTGTGATTAAAAGGGGGGGAATATGCTCAAAAAAATATCATACTATATAAGTGGAATACTTCTAGTGGTTTTTGTCTACTTTAACTACATAAAAGAACCGGAGCAAATAGAGAAAAAAAGTGAGGAATCCCTTATAACTTCAAATGTGTCTTATGATGTGGAAAATTATCACGTAGAAGCGGAAAAGCAGATCGATGATACTGTAAATGACAGAAGAACCTTTAAAAAAGCTGCTGCTATATTTGACAGAATGAAGTTATCTGGCGATAATGCCTTGGTAGATAGTACGAATAATATATTTTTAGAAAAAAATATAATGGGAATATCAAAAAATGGATGGAAAATAGAAGCTGAAAAAGCTAATTATAACCATAAAACAGAGAAGATTTATGCCAGTAATCAGGTAAAAGCATATAACGAAAATGAAGGGATAACTCTTTATGGGAATTCATTGATTACAGATACAAAGTTAGAGGATTTAAACTTAAAAGATGACATAAGAGTGGTCACAGATAAGATGCAACTCAGTGCAAATTTAGTGAATTATAATGATACTACTAAAATTTTGGATGTAAAAGAAAACATCAGGATAAGAGGGAGAAAATTAGGAAACTTACAAACAGATGAAGTATCTGGTCACTTTAGAGAAGCTAGATATGATGGGATAAAGAAAACTATCCATGCCCAAGGTGATTTTGTTGTATATTATAAAGGGGCAAACCTTAGAGCTAAAGACTTTAAATATAATGAAATTACAGGTGATTTTACTATCTCTAAAGATATAGTGATAGAATTTGAAAACGGAAACTTAGTTGCAGAGAAGATAAATTACGTGGCTAATGAAAATAAGATGTATTTCACGGGACCTCTTAGGGGTAAAAATGGTGACTTTAATTTAGTAGCTGATAATGGAGTATATGATAATTTGAGTGGGATACTCAAAATAGATGGTAACATTAAAATTGATAATAAAACAAGTAAACTTTTAGCTGATAGTGGAACTTATGATACCAAAACAGGGGATCTCTACATGACTTCTAAAAAATTAGTGAGCTATGAGGATTTAGATAGAAAAATACTGACTAAAAATTTTACTTATAACAGTAAAACAAAGGAATTAAAGCTATTAAATAGTTATGATTATAAGGACACAACCTATGAGAGTATAGGAAAAGAACTTTATTATGATGATGGAACAAAAATTGGAAAAGTTATAGATGGAACCTTTAAAGGGGATCAGATAGATGGTCGAGCTAATAAGGTTGACTTTAACTTAGAAAAAAAAGCATATGTATTTACAGGGGATGCTATGGTTACTTATAGTGGTTCTATCTTAAAAAGTCAAAGGATAGATGTAGATGACCTTAATAAGAAAGCTAATATCTATGGTAAATATACAGTTTATAATCCTAAGGATAAGATAACTTTTTATGGTGAAAATGCTGAATATAAAATAGATACAGGGGACTTGATCTCTAATGGAAGAATAAAGGTTGTTCAAGATAAAAAAGTTATGACTGGTGAAAACTTAAGCTATAATTCCAATACAGGATTAGGGAAAATAGAAAAAAACAGAGTTATTGTAGATGAAGACGGATCTGAAATGGTAGGAGATCGAGGAGAATTTGATACTAATGACTATGCTGAAATAATTGGGAACTTAAAGATAACAACAAAGGATGCTACTCTTTATGCCAACCGTGGAAAGTATATATTTGCTGAAGAAAAAGTAAATATACCTGGAGATATTAAGATAATATCTAAAGATGGAAAGGCAAACATGAACGACGGGATTTATTTTGTAGCTGACAAAAGGGTTAAAGCTAAAAACTTTTCTGGAATAAGTGGAGATAAAAAAGCATCTGGTGATGAGGTAAATTATTATATCTCAAGACAGGTCGCTCAGCTAAATAAAAATGTAGTAGTGCAAAATCCAGGGATGAAATTTACAGGAAGCCAGGTGGAATATTCCTTTATTACAGATGATATATATACTTCGGAAAAATACAAAATCTATTATGCAAACTATATAATAGATGGAGAAACTATGAAGGGGAATATGAAAAGTGAGATATTAGATGGAACGAAAGTGAATCTAGTGTCATCTACAGGGGAACAACTTTATGGTGATTTTATGTTCGGGGATCTAAAGAATAAACAGATCGATCTAGATGGGAATGTACGTGCTATTGCTTTTAATATAGATAAGAAAACGCAAAAAAAAGAACCTGTTAAGATAAGGGGAGATACAATTAAGATATTTTTATATGAAGATGTCAATGGGAAATTATCTATTTCAAGATCTGAGATAAAGAAAAAGGGGATCTATGAATATCAAGATATGACTCTTTATTCCGACTATATGGAAGTAGATCTAATAAAAAAACTAGCTTTAGGACGTTATGGAAATCATCTAAATATAGGTGAAACAACTGACGTTAAATCTGAAATTACTGATATCGATATGAATACAGAGATAGCAATTCTTATAAATAATGTGGAATTTAAAAATATAAATAAAGATGGGAAGATCATGACTGCATCATCTGATAAGGGAAAAATATTTAATAAAACTAAGGTTGCTGTTTTACGAGAAAACGTAGTGGCGGATACCATAGAAAATCATATTGAGTCTGATTCTGCAAAATACTTTATGGAAACAGGGATATTAAATGCTGAAGGAAATGTAAGAATAGATTATAAAAAGTAGGAGGTAAAATTTGAAAAGAATAATTGCTCACGATCTGTGTAAAAGCTATAAAAAAAGACGAGTTGTAAATAAAATAAGTTTAGAAGTGCGTAAAGGAGAGATAGTTGGGCTTTTAGGACCTAATGGAGCAGGTAAAACTACTACTTTTTATATGATTACAGGGATTGTAAAACCTGAATCGGGGAAAGTTTATTTCAATGAGCAGGATATAACTGATTATCCCATGCATAAAAGAGCTAATATGGGAATTGGGTACTTGGCTCAAGAACCGTCTATATTTAGAGATCTAAGTGTAGAAGATAATATCTTGGCTATATTAGAGATGAGAAAGATAAAAAAAGAAGAAAGAATTAAAATAAAAAATGACCTGTTAGAGGAGTTTAAATTGACCCACGTGGAAAAATCCATGGGTTATTCCCTTTCGGGAGGAGAAAGACGAAGGGTTGAAATCGCTAGAACAATAGCTAATAATCCTGATTTTATTCTTTTAGATGAACCGTTTGCAGGGGTAGATCCAATAGCTGTAGAGGATATTCAAGAGATCATTAGATATTTGAAAAAAAGAGGGCTTGGAATATTGATCACTGATCATAGTGTAAGGGAAACATTGGGAATAACCGATAGAGCTTATGTAATGGCTGAGGGTGAACTCCTAATAAGTGGATCGCCTGAAGAAATAGCCAATGATGAAAGAGCTAGAAAGATCTACTTAGGAGAGGGATTTAAATTAGATTAGATTATCTGATTTTTCACTAACTAGATGTGATATAATAAAAATTAAGAAAAAAAAATACATACTTCTTTTATTATTTTTTTTATGAAACTATAGATATTATAATATTTATAGAAATGAAATTAAAAAAATACAGGAAAAAGAGTTAAGATAAAAGAATATATGAAAGTATCTGCCTAGGGGAAAAGATGATTTTAAGATTTAAATTTTGGAGGATAGGATGAATAATTTAACGGGTAATGAGATCAGAAGAAAGTTTGTAGAATTTTTTGAAGGGAAACAGCATAAGCATTATGAGAGTGCTTCATTGATACCAGATGACCCAACGCTGTTATTAACAGTAGCTGGGATGGTACCTTTTAAACCCTATTTTTTAGGACAAAAAGAAGCTCCTACACCGAGAGTGGTTACACACCAAAAGTGTATCAGGACTAATGACCTTGAAAATGTAGGAAGAACGGCTAGACATCATACTTTTTTTGAGATGTTAGGAAATTTCTCATTTGGAGATTATTTCAAAGAGGAGGCAATAGCTTGGTCTTGGGAATTTATCACAGAGGTATTAAAATTAGATGCAGAAAAGTTATGGATATCTGTATTTACAACAGATGATGAAACAGAAGAGATCTGGAACAAAAAAATTGGTGTACCAATGGAAAGACTGGTAAGATTAGGTGAAGATGATAACTGGTGGTCAGCAGGACCTGTGGGATCGTGTGGACCTTGTTCTGAAATTCACGTAGACCTAGGAGTAGAGTATGGAGGAGACGAAAACTCGAGATTAGGAGATGAAGGTACAGACGATAGATTTATCGAGATATGGAACTTAGTATTCACTGAGTATAACAGAATGGAAGATGGGTCATTAGAGCCATTACCAAAGAAAAACATAGATACAGGAGCTGGTCTTGAGAGAGTAGCTGCAATGGTTCAAAAAAAATCTAATAACTTTGAAACTGATCTAATTTTTCCTATCATTGAAAAAGCAGGAGAATTGACAAATTCTAAATATACATTTGGAAAAGATGACAAGATTGACTTTTCACTAAAGGTAATATCTGACCATATCAGAGCCATTACATTTATGATAAGTGATGGAATCTTACCTTCAAACGAGGGAAGAGGATATGTTCTTAGAAGGATCTTAAGGCGTGCAGTAAGACACGGAAGATTATTGGGAAATAACGAAAACTTCCTATATAAATTAGTGGATACCGTAATAGAATTAATGGGAGAAGCTTATGAAGGTGTGGTTAAAAATAAAGATCACATTGTGAAAATGGTAAGAATTGAGGAAGAAAAATTCTCAACTACTTTAGATCAAGGAATGGTTATTGCATTAGATGAGATTAAAAAAGCTAAAGCAGAAAACAAAACAGAATTAGACGCTAGTGTAGTATTTAAACTATATGATACTTTTGGATTTCCATATGAACTTACAGAGGAAATTTGTGAGGAAGAAGAAGTAACTATTTCTCATGAAGATTATCTTGTAAAAATGGAAGAACAAAGAAAAAGAGCTAGATCATCTAGAGAAGTAATAAAAGAAGCTGGACAAGATTCGTTTATAGAAGAGTTTTTTGATAAATATGGTAAAACTAACTTTGTTGGTTATGAAATGTTTAAAACAAAAGCTAAAATTTTACATGTAAAAGACAACAATGAAGGAAATTATACAATAATTTTCGACCAAACTCCATTTTATGCTGAATCAGGTGGACAGTCTACCGATACTGGTAAAATAATTGGAGAAGATATCTTTGGAGCAGTTACTAGTGTAAGAAAGCAAAAAGATATATTTATCCATACTGTAAAAATGGCTGAAGGTGGAACTGAGTTGAAAAAAGGTTTAGAGTTAGAGTTATCTATCAATAAACATAGAAGAATAGAGATTAAGAGAAATCATACTGCAACACATATATTACACCAAGCTTTAAAAGAAGTTCTTGGAGATCATGTACAACAAGCAGGATCGCTCGTATCTCAAGATAGATTAAGATTTGATTTTACTCACTATGAGGCTGCAACAAGAGACCAAATAAAAGAAGTAGAAAAAATAGTAAATGAGCAAATATTTAGAAATGTTCCTTTGAGTGTTGAAGAACTTACAATGGATGAGGCTAAAGAAAAAGGTGCAACAATGTTATTTGGAGACAAATATGGAAATAAAGTAAGAGTTGTAGAAATACCAGGATTTTCTATGGAACTATGTGGTGGTACCCATGTAGAAAGAACTGGAGAAATCGGATTATTCAATATATTAACTGAAACTGGTATTGCTGCTGGAGTAAGAAGAATAGAAGCAACTACAGGATTTACTTCATATAAAATAGTAAATGCAATGGAAGATGGTATAATTGAACTAGCTAAAATATTAAAATCAGATCCTTATCATGGGCATTTAATTGCTAAAGCACATAAAGTAGTAGACGACTTAAAGGTTGCAAATAAAGAAGTCGAAGCACTTAAATCTAAATTAGCAGGATATGAAGCTAACTCATTATTTGATAATGTAGAAGAAATAAATGGTGTAAAAGTTTTAATTGCTGGATTTAAAGGTAAAGAAGCTGGAGGATTACGTGAGATCGTAGACAAAGCCAAAGATAAATTAGGTAGTTGTGTAGTGATTTTAGGAACGGATAATGGAAAAGCTGTATTTGCTGTAGGAGTAACTAAAGATCTTATGGGGAAGGTAAAAGCTGGAGATCTAGTTCGTGAAATTGCTAAAATTGCTGATGGAAATGGTGGAGGAAGACCAGATTTCGCTCAAGCAGGTGGAAAAAATGGAAACAAAGTTCCTGAAGCTTTAGAGGTAGCAAGAGCTATGTTACAAGAGAAACTATAATTTCCTAGAAAATAAAAAATGGTCACAGAGCTACACAGAGGATAAAAAAAGTCACACGGAGAAAATCTCTGTGAAATTCTAATTAATATTCGTATAATCTCTCTGTGTCCCAAAATATTTTTTTGATTTTAATCCTTGGGGATTAGTGGCAAAAAAAGAAGTAAAAGTAGGAGTAAATTTATGTATAAAAGATATCTGTCTCTAGATGTAGGAGATGTAAGGATAGGAGTGGCTAAATCTGATATAATGGGGATGATAGCAACACCTTTAGAAGTAATAGATAGAAGAAAAACAAAAGCGGTAATGAGAGTAGAAAAACTCTGTGAGGAGAATAATACTAAGAGTATAGTTATTGGAATTCCAAAGAGTCTAGATGGTACAGAAAAACGTCAAGCTGAAAAAGTAAGAGAATTTATGGAAAAACTAAATAAAAAGATAGATGGATTGGAATTTATAGAGATAGATGAAAGATTATCAACAGTATCAGCAGATAAAATGTTACAAAATAATGGTGTAAAGGGTGCTATAAATAAAAGAAAAACAGTTGATCAGGTAGCTGCTGCGATTATTTTACAAACATATTTAGATATGAAAAGATAAAAAAATGTGATAAAAAGTTGAAAATTAAATTTTTAATTATCAACTATTATTTATAAAAGGTTATAACCAAAGTATCTAGCAGTGAATGGCATCAACAAAATTTACTGTATAAATTCAGAACTTTGAAATAATTCGGCTAAAAAAGCCGTAGGGGAGGCAGGAAAAGTGGCTAGAATGAGAAAAGGGTATATGTACAGAATAATATTTGTAGCAATAGTTGTACTAAGTGCTGCATGGTTTACAGTTACTAAACCAGTAAATTTAGGATTGGATCTAAAAGGTGGAGTATATGTATTACTCGAGGCAAAGCCTGAAAAGGGACAAAAATTAGACAATGAAGCTATGGGAAGACTTATTGAAGTGTTAAATAGAAGGGTAAATGGTTTGGGAGTATCTGAATCTTCTGTTCAAAAAGTAGGAGATAAAAGGGTAATGGTTGAATTACCTGGAATAACCGATACAGAAAAAGCCATAGACATGATTGGGAAAACAGCACTTATGGAATTTAAGATAAAAAATACCGATGGAACTTTAGGAAAAACATTGTTGACTGGTGGAGCATTAAAATCTGCAGCAGTATCTTATGACAACATGGGTAGACCTCAAATTTCATTTGAAATGACTTTGGATGGAGCAGCAAAATTTGCTGAGATAACAAGAGACAATATAGGAAAACAACTTGCTATTACAATGGATGGAATTATCCAAACTGCTCCTAGAATCAACAGTGAAATTGCTGGTGGGCAAGGAGTTATTACAGGTAACTATACAGCTGAGGAAGCTAAAAATACGGCATCATTACTAAATGCAGGAGCGTTACCAGTAAAGGCTGAAATTTTGGAAACTAGATCAGTAGGAGCTACATTAGGAGATGAATCTATAGCCCAATCAGAAACAGCTGGGATGATAGCTATAGGACTTATCGCCATATTCATGGTTGTTTTCTATAGATTACCAGGGTTGGTAGCTGACTTAGCATTAATTTGTTTTGGTCTTATTACTTTTGCAACACTTAATTTCTTTGACGCTACCCTTACATTACCAGGGATTGCAGGAATAATCCTTTCAGTAGGAATGGCAGTAGATGCCAACGTAATTATATTTGAAAGAATAAAGGAAGAATTAAGATTTGGGAATACAGTAATGGCCTCTATAGAAGCTGGATTCCAGAAGGCATTTAGCACAATAATGGATTCAAATATCACAACCCTTATAATAACAACAATCTTATTTACCTTAGGAACGGGACCTGTAAAAGGATTCGCAGTAACGTTAACTATCGGTGTACTTGCATCGATGTTTACAGCTATCACAATAACTAAGGTATTACTTAGAGGATTTACAATGTTATTTAAAATAGATAAACCAATCTTATTTGGTGTTAGGGGGAAAGAATAGTGAAAATAAAAATAATTGAAAACAGAAAAAAATTCTTTACATTCTCAACTATATTGGTAGTGTTAGCTCTAGTTTCGTTGATGTCTAAAGGGATAAATTATGGGCTTGACTTTACTGGTGGAAACCTTATCCAAGTTAAGTTTGAAAAAAATATGGGATTAAAAGAGTTAAATCCTATATTAGACGAGATTTCTAAAGAGATCCCACAGTTAGATAACAACAGTAGAAAAGTACAAATTTCAGATGGGAATGTAGTTATTGTAAGAACACCAGAAATGAGTGAAAGTGTAAAAAACAATTTCATGAAAACTTTAGAAAAAAAAGGTGGAAAATTTGATTTACTTAGATCTGATAAAGTAGGAGCTTCTATAGGGCAAGAATTAAAGACTACAGCAATAACAGCCTTATTTGTTGGGTTGATCTTAATAGTTGGATATATTACTATTAGATTTGAATTTAAATTTGCACTAGCAGCAGTAATAGCTCTTTTCCATGATGTTATAATCGCTGTAGGGGGAATAGCATTATTAGGGTATGAAGTAAATACACCATTTATAGCAGCAGTTTTAACTATCTTAGGATATTCTATAAATGATACAATAGTTGTTTTTGATAGAATCAGAGAAGTACTAAAGAAAAAGAAAGTAAGTTCGTTAGGAGAAGCTATCGATCTAAGTGTCAACCAAACTTTGACAAGATCAATTAATACTTCATTTACAACATTCTTAGCTATCTTGGCTATCTTAATATTTGGAGGAGCTAGTTTGAAAGTGTTTATTACTACTTTATTAATAGGAGTATTAATAGGAACATATTCATCTATTTTCTTGGCTAGTCCAGTTATTTATCTATTAGATAAAGAAAAAAAAATAGACGAAATAGGAAAGAAATAAAATCTGAAAAATCAATTTTAAATAGAGAAAAATAGACGAGTAAATTAAAAAAAGTCTGAACATTATAGGAGAGACTGATTCAATAGATATTGAATCAGTCTTTTTATATTTTAGGTGAAATTTTATAAGAATTAAAATAACAGTTTGTGTTATAATTAAGAGTATAAAAAAAATTAAAAAAGGTTCTGAGGAGATATAAAATGGCAAGAGTCATGCTAAAAAAAGGGAAAGAAAAGAAAATTCAAAATTTTTATCCAAATGTGTTTAAAGATGAAATAAAGCAAATAATGGGGGCAGTTAAAACTGGAGATATAGTGGATGTATGTAGTGAAGATCTTACATTTATTGGTCGTGGATATGTTGTAGAAAATACCAATGCTATGGTAAGAATTTTAACAACTAAGGAAGAAACTATAGATAAAAAATTTATATTAAATAAGATAAAAGTGGCATATGATAAAAGAAAATATTTAAATGAAGAAACTAATTGTATCAGAGTATTTTTCTCAGAAGCAGATGGAATACCTGGGTTAATTGTAGATAAATTTGATAAATATTTATCTGTACAATTTAGAAATTCAGGTGTAGAAGCATTTCGTCAAGAGATCATAAATGCACTGAAAAAAGTAACAAAACCAAAGGGAATCTATGAAAGAAGTGATGTAGAAAATAGAACCCATGAGGGAGTAGAACAAAAAACAGGAGTAATATACGGTGATATTCCAGATAGAGTAACTATGGAAGATAATGGTTTGAAATATACTATCGATATAGTTGACGGACAAAAAACAGGATTTTTCTTGGATCAAAGGGATTCTAGAAAATTTATAAGACCGTTTTTAAATTCGAATACTAGATTTTTAGATGTATTTTCATCTAGTGGCGGATTCTCTGTGGCAGCACTTGCTGAAGGGTGTCAAAAAGTTGTAGCTGTAGATAAAAATCCTCATGCTTTAAAATTATGTCTAGAAAATTATGAATTAAATGGTTTTGAAAATAAATTTGAAGTAGTAGAGGGAGACGCTTTTGCGATGTTAAAGACATTATCAAATAGAGGAGAAAAATATGATGTAATAACTCTAGATCCTCCTTCATTGATAAAAAAGAAAATAGATATACAGAGAGGAAGAGATTTCTTCTACAAATTATGTGTAGATAGTTTTAAAATGATGGAAACCGGTGGGATATTAGGAGTTATAACTTGTGCTTATCATATGAGTTTAGAGGATATAATGGAAGTTACTAGAATGGCAGCTTCTAAAAATGGTTTATGTTTAGAAGTGATAGGAATAAATTATCAGCCTGCAGATCATCCATGGGTTTTACATGTACCAGAAACACTTTATTTAAAAGCTCTTTGGGTGAGAGTAATCGAAAGATAGAACCATAGGAGGAATTATGTATATAGATATTATAGCTGGAGTTATCCTAATATTAGGAGTGTTAATAGGTTTTAAAAAGGGTTTTTTCTTTGAGGTTTTGTCATTTTTTTCTTTGATATTAAATGTGGTTTTAGCTAAGAAGTGGACTCCTCATGTTTATAACTATATTAGTGAAAGTATTAAAATAAAGGAGCACAATGTTGTATATTTTTTAACTTATTTGGCTCTATTATTAGGGCTTTATATCGCGACCTCGATTATCTTATCTATTTTAAGAAAAATTCTTCCTAAGATGTTTATGGGATTAACAGATAGTGTTTTAGGTGGAATTTTAGGTGGGATAAAGGGTTCTTTTATAATTTTTGTACTCCTAATATTTTTTAACTTACTATCTAGTATGGTTTCACAAATGGAAGAATATTCTAAAGATAGTAGAGTAAATAAATTTTTTTTGAAGAATGTTACTAAGCTAGAAGGATACTATCCTGATGCTGTAAAAGAGAAGTTAGAAGAACTTGAATTTAGAAAAAGTGTAGAAAAACAAATCAAAGAATATATGTCAAAATAAGGGGTATTTTATGAAAATAATAGATAAATATTTGTTTAATCAATTAAAGATGCCTGTTTTATTTGGGATAAGTCTATTTACATTTATATTTTTAATAGAAATGATGGTAAAAATGATGGAAAGTATCTTAGTTAAGAGGGTTCCGGCACTAGAGATGCTCCATTTACTTACATACTATATCCCACCGATATTATCTCAAACTATACCTATGGGATTTTTTCTAGGGGTGATGATAACCTATAATAAATTGACTTCAACCAGTGAAAGTGTGGCTATGGTATCTATAGGGATGAGTTTAAACAAAATATTAAAAGTTCCATTTTTTATGTCAATAGGAATATTTTTTCTAACTATTTTTTTACAGGAAAAAATAATACCCGAATCTTTCGTGAGAGCTGAGACTTTAGGGATAGAGATTGCTACTGAAACACCCTCATTTCAACTGACTGAAAAGACCTTTTTAGAAAATGTAGGTGACTACAGTATCTATATAGATAAGTTAGATCCTAAGACTAATCAAGCAAAGAATGTTGTTATTTTTCAAAAGAGCAAGGATGACATTTATCCTAATGTCATGCTAGCAGATAGAACTACTTGGAAAAATGGTGCTATGACCTTAGAAGATGCAACTTTCTATCAATTAGATGGAGAAGGAAAAGAAAAGTTAAGAGGAAGTTTTGAGAGTCAAGTTCATCCGCTGACTTCATTTCTTTCTGATTTTGATGTAGAAATAAAGGAGATAGACACTATGTCTGTTGTGATGCTTCTAAAAAATATAAAAAAACTAAAAGAGAATAAGAGTATAGCTAAAGATATCTTGCCTTACAGGGTAGAATTACAAAAAAAATTAGCATCTCCATTTTCAGCCGTGTTTTTGGGTATTTTAGGAGTGCTGTTTTCTTTGGGACACCATAGGAGTGGAAAAAGTGTAAGTTATGGGCTTAGTATGGCGGTAATATTTATATATATAACCTTATTTAATGTAGCGATAGTATTGTCTAGTAAGGGAACTGTTAACCCAATAATTGCTATATGGTCTCCTAACTTACTTTTAGGAACCCTTACAGGAATCATGTATATTAGAAAGGTAAGGAGAGGGTAGATGAAAAAAATAGATAGATATATAATGATTAGATTTATAAAGTCAGTTCTATTATCCCTCTTTGCTTTTGTAGGGATTTTTATACTATCCCAAATTTTTAAAATAATAAATTATGTAACTTCTGGAAGGATGACAACTCTTGAAGGTGCTCAATATATGATAGCTTTGGTTCCAGAAATATTGGTACAGGTAGCACCTTTAGCAGCATTATTAGGTGGGTTAATAACAATAAATAAGATGGCTAGTAATTTAGAAGTAATAGCATTAAAAACTTCTGGGATTAGTTTTAGAAGGATAGTTTTACTTCCTGTAATTGCCACATTTATCATGGCAGGAGGAGTTTTTTTTATTAGTAACTCTCTGCAACCAAAAGGAATAAAATTAGCTAGAGAGTTAAAGAGAAAAAATCAGATAGATGAAGATAAAATTCCTGTGGAAAAAAGTAATGTGTATCTTAGGGGAAACGGAGATTATATCTATCATTTTGACTATGTAAATAGAGAGACGAATACGGCTAGAGGGATAGAAATTGTAATTTTGAATAAAAAATTTGATGCTATAAAATCTATAATCACAGCTAAAACAGCAAGATACACTACTGATGGAAGATGGGAACTAGATGAAGCCAATGAAAATAGGATAAATGAAAGAAAAATAGTCTATCA
>NZ_JBATVM010000193.1:0-4464 GCF_049671765.1 Psychrilyobacter sp. | reverse complement strand
CATATTTTTTAACCCATCCAATAAAGCTATTCCAACGATTAGCGGGAGTTTGCTATATTCTTCCATACTCAAATTAGGATCTTCCTTTAAGGCAAAGCTAAATAATCCTGCTCCTATAGGAGATACCCAAAGGTTCCCCCTTCGTCCCCGTCCAGAAGTCTGAATATCTGCTATAGCTAGATCCCATTGTTTTTTATCTTTTTTATCTTTTAGATAATCACTGGTTGATCCCAGTTCATCAAAGTGAAATATTCTCATTTTTTCCCTCCTATTTAGTACAGCAAAGTCGGTATTAAAAAGGACACCGTGATCAGTGTCCTTTAATTTATTTTACTTTACCTTTAGGGGGAACATAAAGACGTCCCTCTCCTCTTTATTATCATCTAATTGTCTTTCTATTACAGGGTTTGAGATCAATTCTACTTCTCCCTTATAGACATATTGTTTATCTTCGTACAGCTCTAATAGATGAAGGGTAAATCCCTCCTCATTGGCATTTAAGATAGATTTATTCTGTCTTTTCATCTCCTGATCTCCTTTTTTACCCATTCCGGTAAAATATAGGATATCTCCATCTTTTCTATGTTTGTATGAACAATTATTAAATTTAGCCAATAAAACTATAGTATTGGTTTTCTTACTTTTTCTCACTCCACCTTGATTAGAACATAAAAAAGTTTCTGCTATATCTTTATTTTCCAAAACTTGATCTATCTTTAAGTCTTTTATTGTCATCTTCTGTCTCCTTTTTTTCTTCTTATCAGACCTCATCTATCTTCTCCTAACTTAGGAGAAGTAAAAGCCCTTACTTTTTTTAAATACCTCTACTCATAAATTTCTGTTTATTATAATCCTTTAGGTTTTCTATTTTTTTAATAAATTAGCCAAAATTTTAGGAGTCATCTTATTATAAATTTCGTCACCAATCTTCACATTGGGCCCTTTTCCACACTGCCCAAAACATCTTTGGGTCATTAGTTTATATTTTCCATCAGAAGTGATTCCATCTGTTTCTACTCCTAATATATTCTTAGCTTCCTCCAGTATCTTTCTACTACCATTATTTGCACATGCTGTATGGGTGCATACCTTCACTTCTATTATTTGCTTTCCTTCACCCTTTAAATGGGGGTAAAATTTAATTGTATTCTCAACAGAAAAATCAAATTTATCCATCTTTTCTGCAACAAATTTTATCATATCTTTAGATATATATCCCTGATTTTTTTGGATAAACTCCAATACTTCTAATTCATTATTTTTATCCTCTAAATTTTCTATAATTCTTTCTATTTCTTTGTATAGTTCCATATATTTCCCTCTCCTTTTTTTAATCTGACGCTCCACTAGTTCCATCAGAAATTGTCTCTTTTTCTCTAGGACAAATTCCACATTTAAAAAATGTAGATTCAAAAAATATAACCCACAAAAAGAGTTATAGTTTCATCCTATGATCCCCAACCTCTCCAGATTCTGCTTTCTCTACTAAAAATTCCATCATTTTCCCAAAACTTTTACTTGAACTTGTTGCCCCAGCTACAATATCGATCTCTGGCAACTGAAAATCACCTTTTCTTTGCATACCATTATTTTCTTCATATCTTTCCTTCTATTTATTTTTGTTCTCAATGAAACCACCCTTCAAACTCGCCTATTTTTCCTTCTTCAGATTTTTTCATCAAAAACATAATCATCTTATTAAATTTATTAGATACAGATGTGGCTCCTGCTATGGTATCTACCTTAGACATCTTATAATTTTTAGTTTTCTTTAATTTTTTCATATACTCTTTTGGGAGTTCCACATATGGATTTACTCCTCTGGTATCTTTTAAAACTATCTGTAAATCTTTTTTATCCTGACTAATTAACTTCCCATCTTTAGTCACCATATCTATATCTACCCAGTCAATTTTATTATTTTTTACTCTTATTTCTACCTTGGTTCTCCATTTTTTACCCTTTACAACATTTTCTACAACCGAATAGTTTCCATCTGTTAATTTAATGGCAAATATAGATGTTATTAAAGTGAAATATATAATTATAACTTTCAATTTATCCCCCTATAATTTTATCTTATTCTCTTCTAAAATAGCAGTTGCAGTTGCATATTCCTTAGAATGGGATATACTCAAATTCAATTTTCCACTGTATTTTTTACTCAATTTACCTGATAGATAAACTACAGGTTTTCCTAAATCATCATTTAAGATCTCAATGTCTAGTAGTCCAAATTCCCTAACACCAGTTCCAAAGGCTTTTGAGATAGCTTCTTTGGCTGCAAATCTTCCTGCATAACTAGGATATGGATTTTTTTTCTGTGAAATATACTCTATTTCTTTTTTTGTATATACTTTTTCTAAAAAAGTAGAAGTTCTTTCAATAGCTTTTTTTATCCTAGAAATTTCTACAATATCCGTTCCTAATCCTATAATCATAATTATCTTCCTTTCGACACAGAGATTCACGGAGTTTAAAATAAGAGAATCACAGAGGCTTTATTTTGATTTATTAATTATTAACCACTAATTATCAGATAACTCTGTGTACCTTTCTTTTCTCTCGGTGTAACTCTGTGCCCATTTTTTTAGTTTTTTTCTATACGTTATTTAACTCAGTTCTAATTTTCTCCAAATATAACTTATTACCTTTTAAATAGTCATTCAAATAATTTTTTATATCTTTATTTGACGCTTTATACTCCATCTTTTTTATATCTTCTCTTTCTATAATTTTAAACAATAATTCCTTAGTCGTTGGGTTTAATTTTTCTTTTATAAAATATATAATAGTAAATAATTTAATTATATTTTTATTCCCATAATCTTTACTTAATATTTCTATCAAATTTGAACCCATAACATAAGCACTAAAATTAATATGATTTTCTTTTTTGACTAACCTTTGAAAATAAATTTCCAAGTCTTTAACTTCAAAGTAGCTATTTTCACACAATTTTATTACCTTTCTATAACTAATTTCTTTATAAATTGTTGGATATTTAGCCAATAATTCCCAAATTTCCTTTTGCTTCTCTATTCTTTCAAATTTATCAGGATATTTATCTAACATAATGTTCCTAACCTTCTTATCTTTCATTATTTTTTTTAGTTGCTCATTATTAAATATATCATCATTAAACAACAAAATAATCCAATTTGTCATTTGAGTATACACAAATGATTCAAATTTATATTTTTCATCTATCCATTCTAGAAAAAACTTATTTTCATTCAATGACTTCAATAGTTCTTTAGAGACTCTATTTAAATGGCAAAATCCTATATAAAATTCTTTTTTATTATTATTTATAATAATTCCCCAATTTTCTTTTATTGTATTATTTTCAGTATTTAAATAAAACCACTCTAAAACTCCTAAATTTTCTCCTAAAAATAAATTTATTATCTTCGGAAAATACTCTTTCCATTTATTTATTTTATTCCAAAATAATTTTGCTCTTTCTTCAATACTTTTATTCTCATAATATAATGTTTGAAAAATTATATCTATAAATTGATCTAATAAATCTATTTCCATGCCACTTTCTGAAACTTTTTCCCTATCTTTTTCATTTTCCATAACGAACTCTAATAAATTATAAGTTTCTTCTAACATCTCTTCTATTTTTTTTTCTTGTTTACCCTGTCTATATTCTTTTAATATATTTGAAACTAAACCATAATATCTTATAGATTCATAGTTTCCAAATGATTCTTCTGATATTTTTTTTAGTAATTCAAAGGACTCATCAACATTTAAATTTTCACCTAAATTCATTATAAATCGTGGATTTATTTTCTTGATATTATTTAAAATTTCTCTCTTATATTTAAAGTATATTTTTTCTATTCCTTTTGAAAAAGAGCTTTCAGTTATTTCATTTATTTTTTCTATTAACGCATTTAAATCTAATCCATCATTTAATATGCTCTCTAACGTATCACCATATTTTAAGTGATCCTTTTCATCTAAAGTCAAATCACTTGGTAATGAAGGGAACATATTCTTTTCTTTTTTAAATTCATTTCGATACTTTTCCTTTAAAGTTTTATCCTCTATCAAATCTGCTATTACAAAACCATGATAGTTACTTTTTATTTCTTTTAATATATCTATTTCTTTTATTTCTTTTATTATTTGATTTTTATTTTCAGATTTTTTAATCTTATTATAAATTGCATTAATCCAAAAACTACTCATTACCATTTTAAGGTTATCTTTCTTTAAATTTTTAATGTTATTAGTATCATTATTTACTAAATATCCCAAATAATTTTCTAATATATCCTCTTTATTTAGCTTATCTATTCTTTCTATACTGTATTTTATAAGTTCATCGTCTTTAAATATAATTTTATTCATTAATTTCATTAAAGTAGTTGCTGTTTCGGGAATAAGGTTAGGAATCCATTTTTGATCATTAGAAGCTGAGTAATGAAGTGCAATATTATCAATCTC
>NZ_JBATVM010000192.1:0-3827 GCF_049671765.1 Psychrilyobacter sp. | reverse complement strand
GTGTAAAGATGGTTCAATCATTACTTTAGAGGGCATAGAGGGAACTGACAAGACTATTGAAAGGGCCTATGAATATGCAGGTGACAGCTGTATTTTGGTTAAGATGGCTAGACCTCAACAAGATATGAGGGTAGATATACCAGCAATTGGTTTAGATACCATAAAAAAAATAATATCTATCGGTGGAAGAGGCATAGTTGCAGAAGCTAATAAGATGTTATTTTTAGATAAAGAAGAGAGCATAAAGTTAGCAAATGAAAATAATATTTTCATTGTAGGAGTAAAGGTATAGGGGAGGGACAGTATGAAGTATTTTGTTTCCACAGGTGAAATTTCAGGGGATCTACACCTATCATATCTTGTAAATGCAATGAATAAAATTGACAACAATGCCAGTTTTTTTGGAGTAGCAGGAAAGCACTCCAAAGAAGCTGGTGTTACTGTTATACAGGATATAGATGAATTAGCTGTAATGGGATTTTGGGAAGCTTTAAAAAAATATAAATTTTTGAAAAAAAAACTATATGAATATATAGAGTTTATAAAAAAAGAAGGTATCAAGAAAGTAATCTTAGTAGATTATGGGGGATTCAATTTAAAATTTATGGAACTCCTAAAAAAAAATATAGAAGATATAGAGATATACTATTATATCCCTCCTAAAGTTTGGGTTTGGGGAGAAAAACGTGTAGAAAAATTAAGACATGTAGATCATATAGTAGTTATATTTCCATGGGAAGTAGATTTTTATAAAAAACATGGAATAGATGTGATCTATTATGGTAATCCATTTTTAGATATCTATAAACGAATAGACAATAGGGAAGAAAAGATACTTTTACTCCCCGGTAGTCGAAAAAAAGAGGTACAAAAACTTCTTCCTATAATGCTAGAAGTCGTAGAAAAATCTGTTAATGAAAACTTTATATTAAAGTTAGCCAAAAGTGAACACCTAAAATGGATGGATTTGGATATAAGCAAGTATAAAAACTTAGAAATTATAGATGATCTATCTCTCAAAGATGTAGTAAAACAATCTAAATATGCCATAGCAGCTTCAGGGACGGTAATATTAGAGTTGGCACTTTTGGGATTACCAGGAGTTGTAATCTATAAGATAGATAAACTGAGTGGATTTATAGGGAAACATATATTAAAATTAAAATATGTTTCTTTACCTAATTTGGCGCTAGATAGAGAAGTTTATAAAGAACTCCTACAAGGAGACTGCAATAGGGATAATATCCTAGATGCAATACAAAATATAGAAAATAACAGGGAATATTTTGAGAAACAGATAGGTGAAATAATAGAAAAACTAGGCGGAAATAATATAATAGAAAAGTACGCTAAATTCTTTTTAAAAGGGAAGTAATATGAATAATATAAAAACAAAAATTCAAAAAACATCATTAAAAAAGATGATTGAATATGGGATGAACTATAAATACAGATTTATTCTTATTGTAGTGTTATCTTTAATTGTAGGATTAACAAAAGCCCTTCCAGCATGGTTATCTAAATCATTGATGGATGATGTACTTATAGCAAAAGATATGAAAAAGCTAATATTGGTATCGGGTGGTTTGGTTATAGCAACTATTATAAAAGGATTTGCCATGTACTATAAGGAAATTTTTTCTTCTTATACAACTAGATTAGTAGTAAGAGATATCCAGCAAGATATCTATAGACATCTTCATAAATTGAGTCATTCTTATTTTGATAGAACTCCTCAAGGGGAGATAATGGCAAGGATTAGTGGCGATGCAGGAAACTTAGGTAAGATTGGATTTATGATATTTCAGATCCTACCAGAATTTTTAACGATAACGGTACTACTTATAGGGTTATTTAGAATCGATATATTGTTAGCTCTAATGACCTTGGTGTTGCTACCTGCCATGATGGTGATTCTAAAGAAAATTTTGAAAAAAATAAAAAAAACCGCAAGAAAAAGACAAGACCAGAGAGGGGAACTAAACTCTCTTATTCAAGAATCTCTATCTGGAATCAGAGTTGTAAAAGCATTTGCAACTGAGGAAAATGAGATAAAAAAATATGAAGAAAAAAATATGGAAGTATTGAATACTGAATATAGAAATAAGAAGGTAGAGGCAAGGATCTCACCTATAAATGAAATAGTAACTACTACTTTAACTGTAGGTGTATTACTCTATGGTGGAAATAAAGTTATCGTTGACGCAAACTTTACAGCTGGAGATTTGGTATCATTTTTAACTTCATTGGGACTTATGTTTGAACCGCTAAAAAAAGTAATTAAAAGAGGTAGTGAACTAATGTCTATAATGCCTTCAGCTGATAGAGTAATGGAGTTACTAGAAGAAGTACCAGAAGTAGTAGAAAAAGAAAATGCATCAGATTATGGGGATCTTTTACCTAAGGTAAAATTTGAAAATTTAAAATTTAAATATGGTAAAGATTTGGAGTATGCCATAGACAATGTTAATTTTGAAGCAAATGCTGGAGAGATAGTAGCTTTAGTAGGTAGGAGTGGAAGTGGGAAAACAACCTTGGTAAATTTAATTCCTAGATTTTATGAGATTGAAGATGGTTCTATAACTATAGATGGAATGGATATACGAGATCTAAAAATGAAAGGATTAAGAGACCATATAGGAATAGTTCCTCAAGAGACATTTTTATTTAGTGGTACGATATACTCTAACATTCTTTATGGTGCAGGAAGAGAAGTAACGAAAGAGGATGTTATAAATGCTGCGAAGATGGCTAATGCTCATAACTTTATAATAGAGTTTGAAGATGGATATGATCAAGAGGTTGGAGAGCGAGGGACACTATTATCTGGTGGTCAAAAACAAAGAATAGCCATAGCTCGTGCACTCCTAAAAAATCCTGAAATCATGATCTTAGATGAAGCTACATCTGCTCTAGATACAGAATCTGAAAGATTGGTTCAAGACGCTTTAGAAAAATTAATGGTAGGAAGGACAACCTTTGTAATAGCCCATAGATTGTCTACAATAGTTAATGCAGATAAGATCGTAGTTATGGACAAAGGAAAAATAGCAGAATCAGGAAGTCATGAGGAATTATTATCTTGTGATGGAATTTATAAAAAATTATATGAAACACAATTTGGAGAAGAATAAATTATATAGGAGACATAAATAATGAGTATTTTAAGAGATGACAAAAGAACGAATGAAGACTTGAGACAAGTAAATTTAATAACAGGATTCACTATCCATGCTGAAGGATCTGTATTGATAGAGATGGGAAATACAAAAGTAATTTGTACTGCCTCTGTAAGTGAGAGTGTACCTAGATTTTTAAAAAAAACAGGTAAAGGCTGGCTTACAGCAGAATATTCTATGTTACCAAGAGCCACTGAAGATAGAAATAGAAGAGAAGCTTCGATGGGTAAATTAGGTGGAAGAACTATGGAGATTCAAAGATTAATTGGAAGATCTCTTAGAGCATGTTTGGACATGGGTAAATTAGGAGAAAGAAGTATAACTATTGACTGTGATGTTATTCAAGCTGACGGAGGAACAAGAACGGCTTCTATAACTGGTGGATATGTAGCTCTTGCCATAGCAATAAATAAATTAGTTGCAGATGGTAAGTTAGAAGTGTCTCCAATAATTTCAAATGTAGCTGCTATCAGTGTAGGAGTAGTCGGTGGAGTTCCTATGTTAGATCTTAAATATACTGAGGATGCTAATGCAGATGTAGATATGAATGTAATAATGAACTCTGAGATGGAATTTGTTGAAGTACAAGGTACAGGAGAGGAAACTACATTTACAAGAAAAGAATTAAATGGTCTATTAGATCTAGCT
>NZ_JBATVM010000191.1:0-19213 GCF_049671765.1 Psychrilyobacter sp. | reverse complement strand
AAAAAATCTAATTTAAAGTAAAGTTACTACTTAATAAACTGTATTTTTTTATGAAATTTTCATTAAATTAATTTTGTTTTGACTTCTCCACTGATATCTTCACCCTCAGTTTTAGCAATAATTAGAGTACAAACAGCGTCACCAGTAATATTTACAGCTGTTCTATTCATATCTATAATTCTATCAACTCCCATAATAAGAGCTATTCCTTCGATAGGAAGACCAACTTGAGTTAAGACCATTGAAAGCATGATAGGTCCAGCTCCAGGAACGCCTGCTGTACCTATAGATGCCAGTGTAGCAGTTAAAATTACCATCATATAGTCACCCATATCTAATTGGATTCCATAAGCTGTAGCTATAAAAACCACAGCGACACCTTGCATAATAGAAGTTCCATCCATATTTATAGAAGCTCCTAGAGGAATTGTGAATGAACTTGTAGATTTCGAAACACCAAATTTTTCTCTAAGGATCTCTAAGTTAATAGGTATAGTGGCTCCACTACTGGATGTAGAAAATGCTACAGAGATGGCAGGGATAAATTTTTTTATAAATACAATTGGATTTATTTTTGCCACTAGGTATAAAAGACCTTGATATGTAATTAGAACATGGATTAATAATGCTAAAAGTGTAGTCCCTATATATTTAAATAAAGGGATCATAGCTTGATATCCCAATGTAGAAAATGTGGTGGCAATAAGGCAAAACACACCAATTGGAGCAAATTGCATGATAAGATTTACTAGTTCTAATATTAAATCATTAGACTGATCAAATAAATTTTTAATTTTATTGACTTTATCTCCTAAGATAGTGAGCCCCATACCTGTGAGAAGGGCAAAAAATATTATTTGTAACATATTTCCTTTAGCCATTGCAGATATTGGATTAGATGGAACGATATCAATTAAAACTTCTACAAAAGATTTAGAATTATTAACCACTGTATCGCTTCTATTGATGTTTTCGATAATTAAACCGTTTCCTGGGTCTATTATGTTGGCTAAAACAAGGGCTATCGTTATTGCAATAGCAGTTGTAAACAAATAAAAACTTAAAGTTTTTATTCCAATTCTTCCAAGTTTTTTTGTGTCACCAATGGCAGAACTTCCTACTGTTAAGGAAATAAATACTAGAGGGACTACTAGCATTTTAATTGCATTTATAAATACTGAACCACCTAGTTTAAGGAAAAATCCAATTATATAATGGTCTATAAATGTGATATTTTTGAAGGGGAACAGTAGTAAACCAAATATTATTCCACTTATTAAACTGATTAAAATTTTACTTGTTAATGTCATTTTCTTCATATTTCTAAACTCCTATTGATATTCTATGTAATAATGTTAATTATTATCAAACTTAATACGGTATGATTATACTAAAAAAACACATTTAAGGAAAATATCTAAATAGTCTCATATTGATACGAAAGAAATATGAATGAAAGTAAATCAATTTTTAGTTTATAGAATTTCTAAAAAAAAAAGAGGGCTTTTAAACCTCCTAAAATTAATTATGACTATTTTTCTAATCTTTTATTGTATTAAAAACTATATTTTAACGTATACTAAATCAATTAATAAACAAAAAAAAATTATAGTAGTTATAGTTAAAATTTCATACTTTATATCCACTATAATTTTATTTGATACTAGTAATAATCCCAATTATCACGTACCCAGTTTTTAACATCTTCTTGTTTCTGTAAGTCAGATGGTAGAAATTTATAAATCATTTTTTCTATTTTTCTTCTACTACCTCTACCATCTAATTTCCATATTTCTGTCATTTTTTTTATAAGGTAAAGTACCTCATAACCTTCTTTTTTATCAAATGTTGTAGAATCTAATTTCCCAGTTACCTTTGGATCTCCTTCTACATAAGTTTTCCATGAATAATCTTTATAAATCATACTTGACTTATTATACCCATTCATATTGATACTCCTTTTCAATTAATATTGTAATAGACACCTAAATTTACAGTATTTATTCAAAAATGTCAATATAATTAATTTATAATTGAAGTTGGAAATTATTCATTTAATAGATATTCTGAAATACATTGATTTTTTATATAAAAGAAATCAGGGAAACTTTATCAATATTAGAAAGGATAAAAAGTAATAAAAAAGGGATATTAATTATTAATATCCCTTTTTTTACTTAGATAGGTTCATTATTTTTTACAATATAACTATACTAGTTCTATTTTCTTTTTCGAAGAAATATTTAATTCTTCTCCTTCTGATTTTGCGATGATTAGAGTACAAACAGCATCTCCAGTGATATTGACAGCAGTTCTAGTCATATCTAAAATTCTGTCTACACCCATTATAAGCGCAATTCCTTCAATAGGTAATCCAACTTGAGTTAATACCATAGATAACATGATTAATCCTACTCCAGGAACACCAGCGGTACCTATTGATGCTAATGTAGCAGTTAAAATTACAGCGACATAGTCACCCATAGTTAGGTCTACTCCATATACAGCAGCGATGAATACTACTGCAACACCTTGCATAATAGCAGTTCCATCCATATTAATAGTGGCTCCTAATGGTATTGTAAATGAGCTTACAGTCTTAGATACACCGAATTGTTCTTGTACTGTTTCTAGAGTAACAGGAAGTGTTGCCCCACTACTGGATGTAGAAAACGCTACAGAGATAGCAGGTAAAAACTTTTTTAAAAAAGTTAATGGATTCATTTTAACTGTAGCAACTAAAAGGCCTTGGTAAGTGAACAAACCATGGATAAATAAAGCCCCTATTACTGTAAGCATATATTTTAATAGTGGAACCATTGCTGTATATCCAAGGGATGAAAATGTCTTAGCTATAAGACAGAATACACCGAATGGAGCAACTTTCATAATAAGGTTTACCATTTCTAAAACCAAGTCATTTGCTTGGTTAAACATATCTTTTACTTTGCTAACTTTATCTCCTAAGATAGTCAACCCAGCTCCTGTTAAAAGTGCAAAAGCTATAATTTGTAGCATATTCCCTTTAGCCATAGATGCTATTGGATTAGATGGTATTATGTCTATAAGTACATCTACAAAGGGCTTAGAAGTTTTTATAGTTTTTGTAGTTTTTTCAATACTATCTGCTGATAATCCAGCTCCTGGATTTATTATATTTGCTAGAGTTAATGCTATAACAATTGCTACAGCTGTAGTGAAAAGGTAAAAACCTAGAGTTTTTGCTCCTATTCGTCCTAACTTTCTAATATCTCCCATGGCTGAACTTCCAACAGTTAATGAGATAAATACTAATGGAACTACCATCATCTTAATTGCATTTATAAATACTGATCCTCCTAGTTTTAGAAAGAATCCTATAATATAATTTGATACAAAGGGAACCTCTCTCATTGGGTATAAAATCAATCCTAATATTATCCCACTAATTAATCCAATAAATATTTTTGTTGTTAAAGTCATTTTTTTCATCTTACCACACTCCCATAAAAATAATGTTAAGTTTTACTGTATAGTCACAGTAAAATATTTTAAGTATACATATAAACTAATAATTGAACTTATACATTAGTATATAATTTATATATGGAAATGTCAAATTTTAGTCTCTTTGTTTATTTTGCAAAAGGTTTTATGAATGGATTTTCTAATAATTTATCAATATATGCTTTTTTTCCTAAGTTTCCTAAAATTTCACTATAACTTGGATGAGGGAAAATAACTGATGAAAATTTATCTAAAGTAAGGCTATTTTCGGCTGCGATCTGAAAGGAGGAGATCATTTCACCTGCTCTATTAGCTAAGAGTTTTACTTCTAAGATTTCTTTTTTTTTGTTAGTTTCTACTCTCAGTTCAAAAATGTCATCTTTTTTTGTTATGGTTCTTTCTGAATCATTTCGTCCAAAAGAATATATTTTAGTGACTTTCTTTTGGGGATTAGGAAGTCCGCGAGAAGCAAGCTCAGGAGAGGTAAATGTACACCAACTTATATTGGAATAGTTTACTTTTTTCTTTAAAGGTAAAAACATATTTTTAACTGCTAAAATTCCTTGATAATTAGCCATATGTGAAAACTGATATGGTCCTACTACATCTCCTACACCATATATATTATGTATGTTTGTCCTTAAATATTCATCTACTTCAAGACCTTTTTGATTAGATTTTAATCCCATTTCATCCAACCCAAGATTGTCTACATTAGGAACTCTTCCTATTGAGATTAAAAGAGCCTCAGCTTGGATTTTTTTTGATTCTCCACTGGTTTCTACGTTGAGGCTAATTATTCCGTCATCTTGAGTTACAGAAGTAGCAATGGTATTGACATGGATATTGACACCTTCTTCTATCAAAGTTTCAGATAGAATATTAACTAACTCCTCATTTTCACGGATAAAAATTCGAGGTGATCTTTCTATTATGTGAACTTTTGTACCTAGCCTATTTAAGCATTGAGCCATCTCTACTCCTATAGCTCCTCCACCTAAAATTATCATAGATTTAGGAATCTTTTTCATCTGAAAAAGATTTTTATTGGTTAGGTAATCTATTTTATCTAATCCATCTAAAGGAGGTATAAAAGGTGATGTACCAGTGGAGATAACTATGTTTTTTCCATGATATTCTACTCCGTCTACTAGTACAATTTTTGGTTCGATTAATTTAATTGCCTTTCCTTGTTTGAACGTTATGCCATCCTTAGTTAAGACATCAATAGATTCATGGGAATAGACCTCATCTATTATATTCCTGACATCTTTCATAACTTTTGTAGTGTCAATTTCTAAAGAAGTATATTTTTTAGCCGTATGAACATCCTTGGCTATATTTATAAGAGCCTTACTAGGAATACATCCTGACCAAGTGCAAGTTCCTCCTGGTAAACCTTTATCTATTAAGAGAACTTTTTTTTTCAATCCATTAGCTGTATATGCACATGTTAGTCCTGCAGCTCCAGCTCCTATTATTATTAAATCATACATTATTTTACCTCCGTTGCTAATTTTAGTCTATTTTAATAGATAAAGGAAAAAGTTACAATATATATATATTATAAATAATAACTTTTTTTAATATTTAACTATAATAATTTCCCAATGGAATATATTACTAGAAAGGTCAATTAAATCCTTTTAAAATTAAATTGTTTAAAGATTTTACAGATGTGGTATTATAGAAAATATTATGATAAAATGTATTTTTAAAAGTAGTAACGTGGAGGATAGATGAAATCTGAAATTAAAAAAATATTAATACCTGGGATTATATTATTTTTAATATTTTTTATAGGTGTTTTAGGATATACTTATATTGAAAACTATAATTTGATAGATGCTATATATATGACTTCTATTACCCTTTCTACAGTTGGATTTGGAGAGGTTAAAATGCTTAGCCCTAATGGGAAAATATTTACATCACTTCTTATATTCTCAGGGATAACTGTGGTTGTTTATACATTGGGAAATATGACTAAATTTTTTATTGAAGGGGAACTAAGATCTTATTTGAGGTGGAGAAAAATGGATAAAAAGATAGATAAATTAAATGACCATTATATAATATGCGGTGCGGGCAGAACAGGGACAAAAATTATAAGTGATTTTTTAAAAAAAGGTTTAAACTTTGTAGTTGTAGAAAAAGATGAAAAAAGTATTGAAAAATTGAAGGAAATATATAGGAATAATTTACTCTATGTAATAGGAGATGCAACTAAGGATGAAACCCTTCTACAAGCCAATATAAAAAGTGCTAAAGTATTGATATCGGTTTTATCGACAGATGCTGACAATCTTTTTTTAACCCTCACAACGAAAGATTTAAATGAAAAAATACAAGTGATTACAAGGGCTGTAGATGCAAGTAGTGAAAAAAAATTAAAAAGGGGAGGAGCAGATTTTATAATCTCACCTTTTGAAATAGCAGCAGATAGAATAATTGCCACAGCAACACAGACTAATTTGATTAGTTTTGTAGATGTTTTTAGTAAAAAATCCAAAATAGAAGGGTTGACATTTGAACTGGTTGAGATAAAAAGAGGATCTCAGCTAGAAAATACAACTTTAATGAAAGCAAAGATACCGGCTAAAACTAATCTAATAGTTATTGGCCACGAAGTAGATGGAATAATGAAAATAAACCCTATGTCCCATGAATTATTAAAAGAAAATGAAAAATTATTGGTACTTGGAAAAAAGGATCAAATAAAAAAATTAATAGAGATAGCTTCGAATTAATGACTTGAGGAGAGTTTATGTATTATTTAATAGGAATATTTATATTCTATATGGTATTTGTTATAACAGGTAGTAGAAAACAAAGGATGAAAATAAAGATAAAAAGAACTATAACTTATAAGAATGTTAATGTTATCCCTAAAACTAATGATATTCTCAAAACAAATAGGGAAGAGGAAAATGAAACTTTAAAGGAATTAACTCTTGAAAGTAAAAATTTTGTTGTTCGGAATTTAAAGATAAAGAGTAAAAATGTAGATGAAGAGATGACATATTTAGCAGTAGTCCCAAAATCTTATACTCCTGAAAAAAGTTATCCAGTACTTTATTTACTTCATGGATTACGAGATAGTGCTAATGATTGGATAGAAAAAGCAAAACTTTTGGATAGTTTTGAACTTTTATTGGAAAAGAAAAAAATTGGAAAGATGATCGTTATTCTACCTAATTCGGGGTTTTGTGGGGAATCGTGGTATAGTGATTTTAAAAAAGTAAAGAATAAAAATTATGAATCTTATTTTATAGGTGAATTGATGTTAGATGTTAAAAATAGATTTAATATAGATAATGCTGGGATAGCTGGATTTTCTATGGGAGGATATGGAGCTTTTAAATTAGGATTGAAAAATTTGGAATTATTTAAGGTGATTGGTAGTTTTGCTGGGGCTGTTAGTCTCGTAAGATTGACTATAAATAAAAGAATAACGAGAATAGTTAAGTTTATCTATCTTCCAAATTTTTTATTTAGAGATGAAGATAAGGAGAGATTTATCAATATATTTGGGTCGTGGGGAAAAGGAATTATACAAGAAGACCCCTATACTCTTATAAAACAATTGGATACTGCAAAACAACAGGGGAAACACTTTTATCTTTCAGTAGGATCTGAAGATGAAGAACCTTACTATATGATTCATCAATGGGTGGATATGGTAGGAAGAATAAAAAGATTTAATCTTCCTTTTGAAGCTTATATTTATAAGGGAGAAACCCACACTTGGGATTATATAGCTAAGGATATAGGTAGGTTTTTAAAATATAGTTGGAAATATTTAAAATAGAATTTCTTATGAGATTCTATTTTTTTTATTATCTAGGGAGTGACACGACGAGTAGGATTACTAAAATATTACTCAATAGCATTATTAAAAAATATAAAATTTAATATTATTTGTTCAATTTTTATTTTTTTAAGAATATATCGTTGAAATTTTATTCTGATTTAAGAAAAAACGTTGAAATAGTGCACTTAATGTTGTATACTCAGATATAAATAACAAATTAGGGGGTGAATAAACTTTAAATATAGATTATTTAAAGTTTAAATAACATGAAAAAAATAATATTATTATTAGCAGTTTTACTTTTTACAATTTCTTGTGGGAAGAAAGAAACTGAAGGTTCAGCAGAAAAGACAGGTCAAACTTTGACATTTTATGCAGGGTTACAAGAAGATCATGCAGCTATGGTTGCAAAAAAATTCGAAAAAGAAACAGGAATAAAAACAAGCTTCGTAAGAATGAGTAGTGGAGAAGTTTTGGCTAGATTAAAAGCAGAAAAAAATAATATGTCGGCGTCTGTATGGTATGGCGGACCAGTAGATGCATTCGTAGCAGCAAATGAAGCTGGTTTAATTGAATCATACGTTTCTCCTGAAGCGGTTAATATCAAAGAGGAACAAAAAGATCCAAACGGTAGCTGGACAGGGATCTATGTAGGTTATTTAGGTTTTGTAGGAAATCAAAAGATGTTAGATGAAAAAGGATTAAAAATGCCTACATCATGGGCAGATCTTTTAAAGCCTGAATATAAGGGAGAGATCGTAGTAGCTCATCCTGGTTCATCAGGAACTGCTTATACAATGTTAGCGACTCTTGTTCAACTTATGGGTGAAGATGAAGCTATGGAATACTTAAAAAAATTCAACGGGCAGGTTAGGCAGTATACTAAATCAGGAACTGCTCCAGGAAGAATGGCAGGACAAGGAGAAACAACAATTGGAATAACATTCTTACATGATGCTATAAAATATAAAAAAGAAGGATATAAAGATATCGTAATCTCTGCACCATCTGAAGGAACAGGATACGAGATTGGTGGAGTAGCACTACTCAAAAATGGACCAGATCAGGATGCTGCTAAACAATTTATTGATTGGGTATTAACTAAAGAAGTTCAAGAATTGGGAAAAACAGTAGGATCTTTCCAATTTTTAACAAATAAAGACGCAATGCCACCAGCAGAAGCAGACCCAATAAAAAATACAAAATTAATTAAATATGATTTTGATTGGGCTGGAAAAAATAGAATAAGATTAGTTGAAAGATTTAGTATTGAAACAAGTACTATAGCCCCAACAAAATAATTAAGCTACTTCCCTTAGTATTTTGGCTAAGGGAAGTCTTTATATAAAAGGGAAATTTGGAGGAACTATGAACAACCTTAAATTAAAAATAGATCAAGAATTAAAAAATATAAAAAAATTGGCTAATGACCCCACATTGTTTTTAACAATAATATTTTCATTGATAGTGGTTTCATTCTTTGTGTTAGTTCCACTTTACAATGTATTGAAAGAAAGTTTTACATTTAAAGATGTATTTAGCTTTGAAAATTATAAAAATGCCTTTGGAAGAAATGGGAATGTAGCAATAATTTTAAATACTTTAAAATTAGGTTTTGTAACGGCAACGTTGTCATTAATTATTGGTTTTTTCTTTGCGTATAGTACTTCTTATATGAAGATAAAAGGTAAAAAAATATTTGATTTTATAGCAATGTTACCAATTATATCACCACCTTTCGTTGTAGCATTATCAGCAATATTATTATTTGGAAGACAGGGACTTATTACTCGTGGTCTTTTTGGTATTAAAGATTTTGAGATCTATGGATTTCATGGGTTAGTATTAGTACAGGTTTTAAGTTTTTTTCCAATAGCATATTTAATGCTAGTTGGTTTATTACAGGGGATCGATCCATCTGTAGAGGAAGCCTCTAGAGATTTAGGAGCATCTAAATTAAAAGTGTTTACAAGTGTAACTTTTCCATTGGTTATTCCAGGTATAGCAAATGCTTTTTTACTAGTTTTTATACAGTCTATTGCAGATTTTGCAAACCCTGTAGTAATTGGTGGAAATTTTACAACAATTTCTGTAAAAATTTATCAAGAAGGGATAGGGAATTTCCAATTGGGAATAGCCACTGCTCTTGCTATGATATTACTTTCTATGTCTATTTCGATGTTTGTAGTTCAAAGGTTTTATATAAATAAGAAATCTTATATAACTGTAACTGGAAAGGTTTCCAGAGCTAGAGATTTAATAAAAGATAAAGCTGTAACAATACCTGTCTTTATAACTTTAATAACTCTGACTGTGTTTGTAATATTGATGTATATCCTGATACCTATAGGGTCGTTTGTAAAATTATGGGGGATTAATTATACTCCTACTTTAGATCATTATAAATATATCTTAGATTTTGGTATGGATCCAATAGTGCAAACTACTATATTAGCAATCATAGCAACTATAATAACGAGTATTTTTTCTATGGTTCTTGCATTTTTAATTGTAAGGAAAAAATTCATAGGAAAAACATTTATAGAATTTACAACAATTATGGCTCTTGCTATCCCTGGAACCATCATAGGTTTAGGGTATGTAATCAGTTATAATATTACCTATAAGATACCGTTTACAAATATAACATTAATTCCGCCCCTTACAGGAACGGCACTTATTATTGTTATTGCCTTTATCATCAGAAGTTTACCTGTAGGAGTTAGAAGTGGAATGAGTTCTCTTCAACAGATTGATCCTTCCATCGAAGAAGCTGCGAGTATATTAGGAGCTTCAAGTAGTAAAGTTTTTTCAAGTGTGACTATCCCTATGATAAAAGAAGCATTTTTTAGTGGATTGATCTATTCATTTGCAAGAAGTATGACTTTGGTTAGTACTATTATATTTTTAATATCTGCTAAATGGAAGTTGTTAACACCGACAGTAATGGATAATATAGATACAGGAAGGATAGGAATAGCATCGGCTTATTGTACGATATTAATTATAATAGTATCGACAGTAATGATAACTATGAAAATTTTAATCTCAAAAATAGGTGCAAAAAATAAAGCAAGTTAGGGGAGTATGTTAATGAAAGAATCTAAAAGAGTAGAAATAAAGAATTTAACTAAAACATTTATATCAGGGAAAAATAAAGTGAAAGCAGTTAACAATATTAATTTAATTGTAGAACCTGGGGAATTTATATGTTTATTAGGTCCTTCTGGATGTGGGAAAACAACAATGCTTAGAATGCTTGCAGGGTTTGAAATGCCTACTTCTGGGAGTATATTTATAGGAGATAAAGATGTAGCTAATTTGACACCAGATAAAAGAGATACTGCCATGGTATTTCAAAACTATGCACTATTTCCCCATATGAATGTATATAACAATATTGCATATGGTCTTAAAATACAAAAAAAATCTAAAAAAGAAATAGATGAAAGAGTAAATAACATTTTAAAATTAATGAAGATGGAAGATTTTGCAGAAAGAACACCATCAGAGATGTCTGGTGGACAGCAGCAGAGAGTATCCCTTGCAAGAGCATTAATTATGAATTCAGGGGTATTATTATTTGATGAACCTCTGTCAAATCTAGATGCTAAATTAAGATTACATATGAGAGATGAAATAAGAAAACTTCAGCAAGAAGTGGGAATAACTTCAATCTATGTAACACATGATCAGGCAGAAGCCATGTCACTATCTGATAAAGTCGTAATAATGAAGGATGGACAGATTATGCAAGTGGGATCTCCAATAGAGATATACCAAAAACCAAACAGTGAATTTATCGCTAAATTTATTGGGAGAGCTAATATTTTAAAGGCTACAATAATTTCAATAGAAAGTGGAAAAACAAAAATTCAATTATTAGGTTCTGAATATGTAATTGCTAACGAAGTTCAATACAATGAAGGAGACGTTGTAGAGGTGGTTGTAAGACCTGAATCTATAAAATTTGATACAGATAAACATTGTGGAGAAGTTGTGAAAAGCGTCTTTATGGGGGAAAATCATGAATATGAGATCATGGTAGAAGATCAAAAAATAGAGGTTTCCTTAAACAACCCTCATGGAAAAGAAATTAAAAAAGTCGGGGAAGATTTAACTTTTGTCTTCAATGAAGAATCGATACATATAATCTAAGATGTGAGAGAAGAATTTTATGTTCTTCTCTTTTTTTATATTGAAAGATGAATTTGTAGATTTTATAAATTTAAAATGTCATGCAACTTGATAAAAATTCATGTGTTTCACTTTTTTTAACATTATTATTAAAAATAACTTAAAATACAATTAAAAAATGGTTTATTTTTTTATTTTTTTGAGGTATAATTAATTAGTGTATGTTGAGAAACACAGTTTTTTATTTTTAATCTTTTGTGAATAAATATTTTAGCTAGATATTTAAATTCAAAATTAAAAATTTGAATTTGGATAATAAACCTTTTTATTGAAAAAAATTATTCATCACTTGTTCTTAACACTATAATTTTTTTAATTAATTTTTACCAATATTAAAAGGAGGAATAAAAATGTTATTTGATCTTGTAAAAAGTATGAACAATTTGTTTTGGGGCTATTTATTGATTTTTCTGCTGGCGGGTACAGGTATTTACTTTACCTTTATATTAAAATTTGTCCAAGTAAGAAGATTCTTTGATAGTATAAAAAAAGCCGTAGGTGGTGCTAGTAGCAGTATAGGAGAGGAAGCTGGAGATAAAGGAATGAACTCATTTCAATCTTTAACTACGGCAATAGCAGCACAAGTAGGTACAGGAAACTTAGCTGGAGCAGCTACAGCAATTGTATCTGGTGGACCAGGAGCAATCTTCTGGATGTGGATTACTGCATTTTTCGGTATGTCTACTGTCTTTGCAGAGGCTGTATTAGCTCAAATGTTTAAAAAAGAAGTAAATGGTAAAATGAGAGGAGGGCCTGCTTTCTATATTAAGGAAGGTATCAAAAATAAAAAATTAGCTAAATTTTTATCTGGGTTCTTCTCAATCAGTATTATTATTGCACTTGGATTTGTAGGTAATATGGTCCAAGCCAATTCTATAGGGAATGCGTTTAAAGAATCTTTTAATTTGAATCCTCTTATTATTGGTGTTATTGTAGCAATTTTAGCTGGTCTTATTTTTAAGGGCGGGGTAAAAAGTATCGCTTCATTTACAGAAAAAGTTATTCCTATTATGTCTGTTCTATATATTATAGGAGCATTGATAATTTTATTTAAAAATCCTACTGGAACTATGGAAGCATTTAAATTAATCTTTACATGTGCCTTTTCTCCTAAAGCTGCTGCGGGTGGTGTTTTAGGTGTTACAGTTAAACAAGCAGTAAGATATGGGGTTGCACGTGGATTATTCTCAAATGAAGCCGGAATGGGGTCTACTCCTCATGCCCATGCCATTGCAAAAGTTAAACATCCTTGTGATCAAGGTTTAGTAGCTATGTTTGGAGTTTTCTTTGATACATTTGTTATCCTTACATTAACTTCTCTTGTTATCATTGCTAATACACCTTTAGGAGGAGGAGGATTAATTGGAATTGCTCTTACTCAGCATGCATTTATTGCTTCACTCGGTTCTGTTGGTGGCGTATTTATTGCAGTTTCACTATTTTTCTTTGCTTTTTCGACTATTGTTGGATGGTATTTTTTCGGAGAAGCAAATATTAGATTTTTATTTGGAAGTGACAAGGCTACAAATGTTTACACCACTATTGTGTTGATATGTATTGTTGTTGGAACATCTATAGAAGTTCCAGTTATTTGGGAACTTGCCGATTTCTTTAATGGTCTAATGATTTTCCCCAACTTAATTGCAATATTACTGATGTCTAAATTAGTAAAAGAAAAATTAGAAGATTATGAAAAATAATTATGTGATATAACATAGGAAAACAGAACAAAATGGAGGCTTTTTAGTCTTTGTTTTGTTCTTAAAAAAATAAGGAAATAAAAAAATGAAAAAAGTTGACATTGTTTTGAACTTGATGTATACTTTCTTTGTCTTTAAAAGTGCGGGAATAGCTCAGTTGGTAGAGCGTCAGCCTTCCAAGCTGAATGTCGCCAGTTCGAACCTGGTTTCCCGCTCCAAAGACTTTTTTTATGAATGAAAAATCCATGACGCGGGATAGAGCAGTCTGGTAGCTCGTCGGGCTCATAACCCGAAGGTCGTAAGTTCAAATCTTGCTCCCGCCACCAATTAAAAATTCAAACCAGCTATTAACAGCTGGTTTTTTTATTATATATTATATTTTTTTAGTTGTTTTCATTTGATAGTAATGATGTCCAAAAAGATCTATATTATTTAAAACTTTAAAGCCCATTTTTTCATAGAGAGATCTTGCTGATTTTTTTTCTATGTCTACAATTAATCCACAAGGGTCAAATTTATTGGAGACAAATTCTAAAAGTGATTTTCCTATTCCTTGTCCTTGATACTTATTTTTGACAGCAATACTATCTATATAATAGCAGTTCTTAATTCCTTCAATTGGGAAATCAACATCTACATTATACTTTTCTAATAATATAAAATGTTGATTTTCTCCTAAACTTACTTCTAAATTTTGACGATAGACAATGACCATTCCCATAATGATATTATTTTTTTCATAAATAAAACAATTTTCAAAACTTAATTTATTATATTTACTTTGAAATAAAAACTGACATACTTCTCTTGCTTTTTTTCCTTTAAAAGATGGGTCCATAGGTAGAAAAATTTCTCCTGCTGCACTCATAATAAGATCTACAATGTTATCTTCTTTTTTAGCTTTTCGAATATGATTTTTTTTCATAAACTCCTCCAATATCATCTTTTTATAACTTACTATTTAATATAGTACTTTTTTTTGTTTTATTCTACTTTTTTATAGGGTATAATATGAAATACATTATTGAGGATGTACTTTAGGAGGAAATTTATGAAAATAAAAAATCAAAGTTTGTATGGACAAGATTCTGAGATTGACGAAAAAATAGGAATTGAAGCTATAGATTCATTTGCTAAGATCAGAGGTTGGATACTGATAATAGCCACTTTAGGACTAGCAATATTTAGTCTTTTAAATATAGCTAGTGCAAGTTTTTATACCTCTATGAGATTTTATAAAACGGAATATTTTTTTGTAAAAAGACAATTTTTATTTCTTTTAGCAGGGATAATCCCTTTATTTTTAGGATTAGGAATTAACTATAGGTGGTATGAAAAAAAACAAGCTATAAAACTAATAGTTATCCTTACATTTATTTTATTTGGAATTGTTGCGATAGGAACAGCATTTGAGATAGATTATTTAGTGCCTATTAGAAATGGTAGTAGACGTTGGATTGATTTTAAATTTGTTAAACTACAGCCATCAGAACTATTAAAAATAGCATATATCATATTGATTGCTAAAGGGTTAAACGCGTGTAAAAAGAGAAAATATAAAAATAAAGATGTAATATATACTATATTTCCATTTGTATTGTTTTTTGTTTTATCCGTTTTTTTTCAAAGAGATTTAGGAACAGCATTGCATTATATAGCTATTTCATTTATAATGATATTTTTTTCAGATATAGAATTAAAACATATCTTTAAATTTGTCGCTGTGATTGTAGTAATAGGAGTGACCTATGGAAGTTATGCATACTTTATAGGAGATGACACTTCTTATAGAAATAGGAGAATAAGGGCCTATGTAAATGGTGTAATTTATGATGATTATGATAATGGGGACGGCTACCAAATAAAACAATCTTTAATTGCTGTTGGGAATGGTGGACTTCTCGGTAAAGGTCTAGGGAATGGAACTCAAAAATACAGTTATCTTCCAGAAATGCATACTGATTTTATCATGGCTTCTGTTGGAGAAGAATGGGGATTTGTAGGAGTTGCCGTTATGTTTTTAACTTATATAATTATTTTACAGATTGGGATAGCCATTGCCAAATCAACTAGTGATCATTTTGGTAAGTATTTAGCTATTGGAATTACGGGCTATTTATTTAGTCAGATAATAATGAATGTTTATGTTGTTACAGGATTAATGCCTGTTACTGGAATACCCTTACCTCTTATGAGTTATGGAGGGACTTCTTTATGGACTACATTGTTTTCTATTGGAGTGCTCTATAACATCAATAAGCACTCTTTAAAGGAGGGATCAGAAGATGCAAATCAAAAAAAAAGAAGTTCAAAATAAGATCTATCAGGGAGCTATGAAGGTTTTTAAAGAAAGTGGATATAAGGGAGCAACTATGAAAGCAATTTCAAAGAAATCTAAGGTTCCTATTGGTAATATATATAGATACTATGAGAATAAAGAGATCCTGTTTGATGAAATAGTGTTTGAACTCTATTCAAGTCTTAAATATAATCATATCCATGAAAAGTTGGAGGAGATTTCTTCTAAGTGTGATCAAAAGCCACAGATATTTTTAAATAAGTATATAAATTTAGCAGTTTCTAAGCCCATGGAATTTTCTATTCTTTTTGACTCCTCTACAGGAACAAAATATGAAAATTTTTTAGAGGAATTAGTAGAAATCAGAGGAAAAAAATATCTAGAATATAAGAAAAAAAATAGTGTTAACTATGAAAATATTGATGAAGCTTTTATTATGATTTTGATGAAATCAGGAATTACTAGTATTATTGATATATGTAAAAAATATAGTAATAATGAGAGATTATTGAGACACTATTTAGTAAAATTTGATTGTTTTTTTAGGAGTGGTATAAGTGATAAATTTAAAGAAGTCAGTTTTTATACAAAGGATTAGTTTGTTTTGTCTACTCAGTTTAACTTTATTTTCTGCTCCTTTAAAAATAGGCGTGAGTTCAAAGTTTAATATTGAATTGGTAAAATTTATAATGAAACAAGATAAGACGCTAGACATAGAACTTGTTAAATATGAAAATGAAGAGAATTTAAACAAAGATCTTCTAGATAAAAAAATTGATATTAATATTTTTCAAACTTTAGATTATTTAAATTCATATAATGACTTAAATAAAAGTTCTATAGAATCCATAGGAAGCACCTATATAGAACCTATGGGAATTTATTCTGATAAGCATGATTCCATCAAGAATATGACAGCAGAAGATATAATAGCTATCCCTAATGGTTTATCTAATGAAAAACGATCTTTGATTTTTTTAGAAAAAATGGGACTTATAGAACTAGATCATAGGAAGCAAATTACAATAGATGGGATTCTTTCAAACCCATTCCAAGTAAAGATTGTAGGTGTAGAGAATTCTATGCTGCCTAGGTTTTTAGAAGTTGCAGACTATGTTATCTTAAATGGTGGAATGGCTTTTAGTATAGGATATATTCCAAAAATAGATTCATTGTTTTTAGAGGACTTCAATAAAACATATATAAATATAGTAGCTGTACGAGAAAAGATGCTTAAAAATAAAAAAGTTATTCGGTTTTCTAAACTACTTAATAGTAAGGAAACTAAAATATTTATTTTAAAAAAGTATGGAAATAATATAAGTTTTTTCTAAAATTTAAAAAAAACAAAAAAAGTCCAATGTCAAGTAAGAATTTTTTTATGTTTTTCTAACTTTTTCTATCCCTTATTTATCAATCTAGAAACTAAATATATAAATTTTATATATATCTATTCTTCGAAATGAATTAGACAGTTTCTACTATATGTGGTAGTATTTTTATTGAAATCAACTAAATATAGTGGAGTGATGTTTGATGAAAGTAGTTAAAAGAGATGGAAAAAAAGTTAATTTTGATGCAAATAAGATAATATGTGCTATAGACAAGGCAGCTATTGCTTCTAAAGAGGATGTTAGCACAAAATTTGCATTAGAAGTTGTAAATAAAATTGTAGATTTAGATAAGGATTTACAGGTAGAGGAGATACAAGATCTTGTAGAAAAAGAATTGATGAAAACATATCCAGATATGGCTAAAAACTATATCTTGTATAGAGATATGAGGAATATAGAAAGACACAAGAGAACAACTATAAAAAAATCTTTCGACGGGATAGTTACTGTAGAAAAAAATAATATAAATAATGAAAATGCAAATATGGCTGGAGATACTCCTGCTGGTCAAATGATGACTTTTGCAAGCGAAACAACAAAGGATTATACACATAAGTATTTATTAAATCCTGAATATTCAGCGGCTCATTTGGCTGGAGATATTCATATCCATGATTTAGATTACTATCCTACCAAGACTTCTACGTGTGTGCAGTATGATTTAAAAAAATTATTTGCAAAAGGATTTAAGTCAAAACATGGGAAGATTCGTGAACCTAAATCTATCTCAACGTATGCAACACTGGCAACTATAATATTTCAAACAAACCAAAATGAACAGCATGGAGGACAGGCAATACCGGCATTTGATTTTTTCATGGCTCCAGGAGTATTAAAGTCCTTTAAAAGACACCTTAGATACAGATCATTGACATTTTTAGATGCAGATTATATTGAAAATAAAAATAATGAATTAAAAGAAATAATAAATAGCTCTATCACTACTATATGTGTAGATGAAGAGGTAAAAAATACATTATCTAAAAAATTAGGTATGGATATGAAAACTGTAGAAAAATTAATTAAAATAGCCTATGCAGATACGAAGAATGAAACACATCAAGCAATGGAAGGGTTTATTCATAACTTAAACACAATGCATTCTAGAGGTGGAAACCAAGTAGTATTTAGTTCTATTAACTATGGTACTGATTTCTCTCCTGAGGGTAGAATGGTTATACAAGAGTTATTCAAAGCTACTGAAGAGGGGTTAGGAGACTCAGAAACACCTGTATTCCCTATTCAAATATTTAAAGTAAAGACAGGAATATCTTTTTCAGAAAAAGATTTTGAATTAGCTGCAAATAACTGGGCAAAAGCATCTAAGGGAGAGTTAGAATTTGAAACTCCTAACTTTGATCTTTTTATCAGAGCGTGTGAAGTTACTTCGAAGAGATTATTTCCTAACTTTGTATTCTTAGATACACCGTTTAACTTCCATGAAAAATGGGATATAAATGATCCTGATAGATATTTATATGAAGTGGCTACAATGGGATGTAGAACTAGAGTATTTGAAAATGTCAGAGGAGACAAGACTTCTATTGGCCGTGGAAATGTATCATTTACATCTATCAACATGCCTAGATTAGCAATCAAAGCTAGAAAGGAAGCTGTAGAAAGATTAGGAGCAGATTCATCAGAAGTTCAAACACTAGCTGTAGAATTATTCCATAAAAATGTAAAAAATATGGCTAACTTTGTAGCTTCTCAATTAAAAGATAGATTTGAATTCCAAGGATCAGCAGTAGCTAGACAATTTCCATTTATGATGGAAAATGGCATTTGGGATGGAGGACAAAACTTAGGTCCTAACGATGAAGTTAGAGATACTTTTGCCTCTGGAACATTAGGTATAGGATTTATCGGTGGACATAATGCAATGATGGCTCTCTATGGTGAAGGTCATGGAAAGAATGAAAATGCTTATAACACACTATATAAGGCTGTATCAGAGATCAGAGATGTGGCTACAGAAAAAAGTAAGGAATTTAATTTAAATTTCTCAGCATTAGCAACTCCTGCAGAAGGATTATCTGGAAGATTTACAAAGATAGACCGTGAAAAATTTGGAATTATTGAAGGAGTAAATGATAGAGATTATTATATCAACTCATTCCATGTGGATGTTAAAGAAAATATCTCTTCAATAGATAAAATAAAGAGAGAAGCTCCATTCCATGAACTTACTCGTGGGGGACATATTACATATATTGAACTAGATGGAGAAGCTAAGAAGAATGTTTTAGCTCTTATGAAGATAGTTCGTGCTATGCAAAAAGAAGGGATCGGATATGGATCAATTAATCATCCTATAGATAGA